>JAAEOK010000073.1 GCA_024244705.1 Alphaproteobacteria bacterium | reverse complement strand
AGATTGCGGCAGACGTCATGCCGACGGGCTAGCCCGTGAAGGCTCTCCTCACCAGACAGATATTCCTGGGCAACTTGGCGCTTGAAAGCGATTGAATAGGTGCGATGCCTTGCCATGAGCTTCTCCTCTGAAGCCCGGACAACATAGTCAAAAATCACCAATCCCGCCTGTCCAGCCCCTGGGGGTCACTCCAGTGTCCGGTACAAAACGTCACCTATCTCTCAGGTCGGGCAGATATTGATATTGAATTGTTAAATGGGGTCTTCGTGGGAATCGATTCGAGCCATGTAGGTCTCCGTGTTGGCTCGGTTCGTGCGTCGTCGCCGTCGTCATCCGAGAACGCCCCGGTCCGGCAAATGGAGACCGACTTCGCATCCGTCTCTTACGCTGGTTCTTGATGGTGCGGCGAGCAGCGTGGCGGCCAATGCCGTTGGCTTTGAACGCGATCATTTTCGCCGCCGGCAAGCGCACCGCTTGCTGCCAATAAAAAACAGAATTGCGTGATTGGGTTCGACGACTTGATTGGTCGCGTAGCCTCTACTCTCTCTGTTCCGATCGCCCGGCTTCAGACCGAGTCCCAGGTTTCCTTGCTGCGGCGGTCTAGTTCCGCATGGCGGGCGAGCGCGGCCGGATCCAAGTCGCGTTGGGCGATGAATTCCTCGGCATAGTGGCGGTACGGGTCGCGTCCGCGAACCAAGAGAGCCGTCTCGTGAGGATTGACCAGTTGACGCATGCGCGGCGCGATGTATTGGGCATTGAGGCCGATGCGGCGGTCGTTCGATTTGTTCGGCATCGATGCATGGAGCGTCCAGCCATGGTGGAACGAGGCCTGGCCCGGCGCCAAGGGCAACATCCGCGCCTCGTCTTCGGCGACCCCGTGAACGGTCTGTCCCCGGTGTAGCAAATTGGCCCCATCGGCCGTATCTTCATGGTCGAGGCGACCGAACCGGTGCGACCCCGGAATCATGCGCATGCAACCGGATTCCCGCGTCGCCGCCGACAGAGCGAGCCACATCGAGACCTGCTCGTCGCCGTCAAAGCCCCAATAGGTCAGGTCCTGGTGCCAACTAACATGGCCGGCGGATCGCGATTCCTTGATCACGTAGGTCACGTCGAACAGGAGGATGTCGGGCCCGATCAGCGCTTCGACCACATCAAGCACCTTGGAATGGGTCGCGAGTTCGAAGGGCGACCGCAGGATCGTGTGGACCTTCGAAACGTAGTGCAGGCCGTCGTGGGACGCCTCGGCGTCTTCCAGCCGCCGGCGATGGTCCGCGACTTCATCGAGATCTAGGATATCGACCGCGGACAAGAAGCCGTCCCGCTCGAAGGCGGCGCGACGGGGGTCGCTTTGGGTCAGGGTTTCGGCCATGGTCATCTCCACCTTCGCTCAACCCGCCGTCATCCGTCCGGCAGGTGCGCGACGTGCCGGTCGGCCGTGCAGGCGCCGCGTCCAATTCCGACAAGAAATCACAACCGAGATGAGGTTTGTCAAGAAGCTTGGAAATCGTGCTGATCGACCGGCTCCGGCTGCGGAACTTCCATCGTCAACGATGGTGCCCGATGGGCGGTGCGTAGCCGCGGTCCCTGACATCCGGCTAAGGTCCGATGATGGCCTTGGCCCGTGATTCTGCGGTCTCGGCTTCGCTGTCGCGGCCGGTCATGCGAAAGACGATCGCATAGGACTCGAGCACCCGCGCCACCTCCTGATGATCCGGCCCCAATTTCCCTTCGCGAATGGCAAGCGCACGCTGAAGCAAAGGCTCCGCGTCGCCGTAGCGGGCTTCGGTCAGATAGAGGCCGGCCAGATTGAAGGCAACGTCGGCCACACGGAGATGATCCGCGCCCAAAGCGCCCTCGAAGATTGCTAGCGCACGGCGAAACGGAGCTTCGGCGAGATCGGTTTTTCCTTGCCGCAGATAGGCCAGGGCGAGGGCGTTCACGGCCGTTGCAAGGTCGGGATCCGCCGGTCCTGATGCGGATTCGAACTGGGCGACTGCTTCGAGTAACTCGTTTTCCGCGTCGGCGTAGCGCAGTTGGTCGAAATAGACCGTCGCCAATGCGAGGTGTGTTTCGCCCAGGCGCCGGTCCGGCTTTTCGAAATCTTCCGCCTCGGCCAGCGCCCGTCTCAATTGGCGCTCGGCGGCGGCGAGGTTGCCTTGTCGATGCGCGGCGATGGCTCCGTCCATCTCTGTCCGCCATCGGTCATCCGCTCCGAAACCAGCGCAAGGAAGGAGCATGATGCACAGGAATATGACTGTCAGCGGCCGATGGCCCATGGCAGCATTCCTCTCGACGCCATGCCTGGTTTTTCGTGACGGTGCCGTCGCGACGGGTCAGCCGGCGCTTGGTTGTCCGGTTGCGGCGGGTCCGCCTTTCGCGCTTCGATCCGCGAGCACCCGATCGAGCCAATCGGGATCCATCTCGGGAACCGAAGACAGCAGCAGATCCGTATAATCGTGGTGCGGCGGCGTCAGCACTTCGGTCTTCAGCCCCTGTTCGACGACACGGCCTTGCAACATGACGACGATCTCGTCGGCGATCGCCTCGACCGTCGCCAGGTCATGGGTGATAAACAGGTAGGAAACCTGAAGATCCTTTTGCAGCCGCAACAGCAATCTGAGGATGCCCTCGGCGACAAGCTGGTCGAGCGCGGACGTAACCTCGTCGCAGATAATCAGTTCGGGGTCCGCGGCCAGGGCGCGGGCGATGCACAGGCGCTGCTTTTGGCCGCCGGAAAGTTCGCCGGGAAATCGATCGATGAATTCCGCCGGCAACTCGATCAGGTCGAGCAGTTCGAGAATTCGCTTCTCGCGCTTTTCCCCACGCATGCCGAGATAGAAACTGAGCGGCCGGCCGATGGTTTCGCGGATCTTTTGACGCGGGTTGAGTGCCGTATCCGGCATCTGGTAGATCATTTGCATCTTGCGTAACAATTCGCGGCTGCGATCTTTCAAGGCCGGTGGCAACGGATCGCCGTTGAAAATCACTTGCCCTTCGGATGGCGGCAGAAGTCCGGTTATGGCGCGCGCGAGCGTGCTCTTGCCGGACCCCGACTCGCCGACGACGGCGATTGTCCGGCCCCGTGGTATCGACACCGAGACGTCATGAAGCACGGTCAGGACACCGCCATAGCTGGCGGTGACATTCTTGACATCGAGCAGGATATCCTCGCCCGGCTCCTCTTTCTTGTGCAGTGACCGCACCGCCCACAGCGATTTTGTATAGTCCTCCTTGGGGTCCGACAGCATGGTCCGGGTGTCGGATTCCTCGACCAGATCGCCATAGCGCAACACCATGATGCGGTCGGCCATTTGGGCGACAACCGCGAGGTCATGGGTGATGTAGATCGCCGCCGTGTTGAACTGATGAACGACATTGCGAATCGCCGCCAGAACCTCGATCTGGGTGGTGACGTCGAGCGCCGTCGTCGGCTCGTCAAAGACAATCAGGTCCGGCCGGCACGCCATCGCCATCGCGGTCATCGCGCGCTGCAACTGACCGCCCGAGACCTGGTGGGGATAACGAAAGCCGATGGTTTCCGGTTCCGGCAGCTGCAGGCGCCCGAACAGGTCGACCGCCTCTTTCGCGGCTTGCTTTTCGCCCATGACGCCATGCTGGACCGGACCCTCGGTATATTGGTCGATTAGCTTGTGCGCGGGGTTGAAGTTGGCCGCCGCGCTCTGGGCGACATAGGCGATACGGGCACCTCGTACGCGGCGTTTTTCATCCTCCGAGGCCGCCAGCAGATCGGTGCCGTCGAAAATCACCGAACCGCCGGAGATCCGGCAGCCGGGGCGGGCATAGCCCATTGCCGCCAGGCCAAGCGTCGATTTGCCGGCACCGGATTCGCCGATCAGACCGACGATTTCGCCGCGGTGGAGCGTGACATCGATGCCGTGAACGATCTCATGCCAGACCTCGTCCGATTGCCCCTCGATATGGATGTCCCGCATTTCGAGCAGGATGTCGCCATTCGGACCGTTGTCGCTGTCAATGCTCATCGCGCAATCCGCTCGTTTTGTGCAGAAACCAGTCGACGACGAAATTGACCCCGACCGTGAGCAGGGCGATCGCGCCGGCCGGCAGCAACGGGGTCACGTCGCCGTAGGTGATCAAGGTCGCGTTGTCGCGCACCATGCTGCCCCAATCCGCGGTCGGCGGCTGTATGCCGAGGCCGAGAAAGCTGAGGGCGCTGACGAATAGAAAGACAAAGCAGAATCGCAGACCGAACTCGGCGACCAGCGGCGGCAACGAATTGGGCAGTATCTCCTGGCGCATGATCCAGCCGATGCCTTCGCCGCGCAGGCGCGCCACCTCGACGAAATCCATGACGACGATGTTCATCGCCACCGCCCTGGAAAGGCGGAAGACCCGGGTCGAATCCAAGACCGCTATGACCATGATCAGGACCGGTACCGAGGTGCCAAGAATGGTCAACAGCAAGAGCGCGAATATGAGCTGCGGGATCGCCATCAGGACGTCGACGATGCGGCCCAAAATTTGATCTGTCCATCCGCCGAGCGTGGCCGACACGAAGCCCATGGTCGCGCCGATCAAGAACGCCAGGCAGGTGGTGATGAAAGCGATGCCGATCGTGTTCCGCGCGCCGTACATCAGCCGTGTCAGCATATCGCGGCCCAGATTGTCGGTGCCGAGAACAAACCCGCCCTCGCCCCACGGCTCGAATTCGGCGCCGACGATTTCGGATTCGCCATAGGGCGTCAAAACGGGCGCGAAAACCGCGATAAAGATATAGATCACGATCACGGCGATGCCGAAGCGGGCGCTCCACGGTGCCGATTTGATCAATTTCCAGAATCCGCCCATGCCCGCCTCCGCCTATCTCGGGTGAAGCAGTCTGGGATTGGTCACGATCGCCAAGACATCCGCCGTCAGATTCAACAGGACATAGGTCGCGGCGAATATCATGCTGCACGCTTGCACGACCGGGATGTCGCGCCGCGAAACCGAATCGACGAGCAGCTGGCCAAGGCCTGGATAGACAAAGACGACCTCGACAACGACCACGCCAACGACGAGATAGGCGAGGTTGAGAACGATCACAGTGATAATCGGCGACAACGCGTTCGGCAGGGCATGGCGAACGATGATACGCGATCGCGAAAGGCCCTTGAGGTTGGCCATTTCGATGTAGGGGCTGGCGAGGAGGTTGATCAGCGCCGCCCGCGTCATGCGCATCATCTGTGCGACCACGACCAGGGTGAGGGTCAGCGCCGGCAGGAACACGCGGTAGACCCGTTCCCAAAACCCGAGATCGAAATTGACGTTCGAAATGCTCGGGAACAGGCCCCACTCGACGGCCAAGAACAGGATCAGGATGTAGGCGACGAAGAATTCCGGAAAGGACACCGACGACAAGGCGACGATGTTGATGCCGCGGTCGAACAGGCTATTGCGGTAGAGTGCGGCGAGAACGCCCAGCGTCAGCGCCAATGGGACGGAAATCACCGCCGCCATCACGGCGAGAAACACCGTGTTGGCAAGCCGGCCGCTGATCAGCTCGGTGATCTCACGCTGGTTGGACAGCGATCGTCCCAGATCGCCCTGAAGAATGCCGCCCAGCCAGTCCAGGTAGCGCTCGTGCATCGGCAGGTCGAGCTTGAGTTCCTTACGGAAAGCAGCGACCGTTTCGGGCAGCGCCGATTGACCGAGGATCGCTTCGGCGAGATCACCGGGAAGCAACTCGACTCCCAGGAAGATAATCAGGGAGACGACAAAGAGGGTGAGGAGGCCCAGCGCTAGGCGCTGGGCCACCATCGTCAGAATTTTAGACATCTACGGACACGAAGCAGAGCGGCCTAGTCGAACCACCACCGCTCCATCATGCGCAACCCGTCGAGGTCCCACATCGCCGACATGTGCTCCTCATGCTGGACCTTGTCGGCCATGGCAAAGACGTAATTGGCGAACATCGGAATGACGACGCCGCCCTCGTCCCGCACGATGAGCTGCATTTCGCCGTACATGTCTGCGCGCAGGTTCGTATCGAGCTCGGCTCGCGCCTGCTTGAGAAGCTTGTTGAACCGGTCATTCTTCCAGAACGTATCGTTCCACCCGGCGTCCTCGGCATAGGCCGTCGAGAACATCCAGTCTTCGGTCGGACGCCCGCCCCAGTAGCACATGCACCATGGCTTCTTCATCCACACGTCGGACCAGTAGCCATCGTTGGGTTCGCGAATGACATTGATGTCGATGCCCGCCTTGGCGGCATGTTCCTTGTAAAGGATCGCCGCGTCGACGGCACCGCCGAAGGCCGCATCGGCCGCACTGAGATCGATCTGAAGCGTCTCGACGCCGGCCTGCTTGAGATGGAATTTGGCCTTGTCGGGATCGTAGGTTCGCTGCGCGAGCCCGGTATCGAAGTAGGGGTTGGAGCGCCCGATCGGATGGTCGTTGCCCACCGTGCCGTGACCGCGCAGGATGGTTTGGACCACAGCATCGCGATCGATCGCGTATTTGAGCGCCAACCGAATATCGTTGTTGTCGAACGGCGGCGTGTCGGTCCGCATCGGGATTGAATAGTGCTGGGTTCCGGAGGTCTCTTCGACACGCAGGTCGCTCTTGCGCTTGAGCAGATGCACGGTCTTGAGATCGCAGCGGTCCATGACGTCGATCTCGCCGGTGCTCAATGCGTTGGTGCGCGCCGCAACGTCGCCGATCGTGATCACTTCTCCGGCGTCGAAGAAGGCGCGGTCGCTCTTCCAGAAATTAGGATGGCGCTTGAGCTCGCAACGAACGCCGGGATCGAAATCCTCGACGATATAGGCGCCGGCGCCAATGCCTGACGTCGCATCGACCTTGCCGTCTTTCGACGGCAGGATAGCGAGATGATAGTCGTTCATCAGGAACGGGAAATCGGCGCTGCCGCCCTTGAGGGCGAAAATGACGACGTTTTTGCCGTCGGTTTCGATGTTCTCGATCGGATCGACGATGCCCTTGGCGGCAGACGTCGAATCCTCGCCCCGGTGGTGATTGATCGATGCCACCACATCGTCGGCGTCCACGGTTTTGCCATTCTGGAATTCGACTCCGTCACGGAGCTTGAAGGTCCAGGTGACGGCGTCGGGGGATGCCTCCCAGCTCTCGGCAAGCTCGGGCACCAACTCACCTTTCCCGTTTACCTCGGTCAGATAGTTTTGACTCGACCAACCGATCAATTGGATCCATTGATTCTCCCAAGTCGCCGGGTCGAGGGAATCGGTGGTCGATCCGCCACCGATGCCGACGCGCATGACGCCGCCTTTCTTCGGCGTCGCGGCCTGCACCGTTCGCTCGAACATGGTCGTCGCGACCGCGGTCGAAAAGCCCAACGCCGTCGTCCCGGCCAGAAACTGGCGGCGAGTTAATTGGCCTCGCGCAAGCGCGGATTCCAACTCTTGAATCGATTTCATAACGTCCTCCCTGATTTACTCGTTGTTCTCTATCGCCGAACCACGCAACGTCGAGGTGTTTGAATCAATCATAGCGCAGCTTTGGCTGGATCGATGAGAAAAATGGAACAACCGAACGCTCTTCTCCTCGGATCCTTGTGTTCGAACATGCGTGTTCGCGTTACGGAAAGCCTGTTGCGGCCCAATTGAAGCGTCAATAGGGCAAAACATTCAGACATGATACCGGTTCGAGCGGGAAAGCTAGCCTGGACAAAAACGACCTATTCTTTCCCAAATGCGACCACCGGAACGGTCGCATTTCAGCACCTCGCTGAATTCACGCCGGCCGTTCGACCCTGGTCGGCCGCGCGTTTTCAAGCTTGATCGGCGACTACCAATCGGCATAGGGAATCTCGAATGGACCTGGCAGTATCATTTATTCCGTACCCCTTTGTTGAGCACCCGACCGGCAAATCTCTTCGATGAACATCGTGAAACTCGAGACCTTCGCGAACCAATTCGTCGCATTTGTCCGCGCCCACACAGACGACGGCCAATACGGTTGGGGACAAGTCTCGACATACAATGCCGACATCACGGCCTTGGTCTTTCATCGCCAAATCGCACCGTGGGCGCTCGGCGCCGATGCCGACGACATCGACAGCCTGGTCGATATGATTCCCGAGCGTGAGCACAAATTCCCCGGCTCCTATCTGCGGCGAGCGCTCGCCGGTCTCGACACCGCCCTGTGGGACCTCAGGGGCCGGCGCGAAGGCCAAAGCGTGTGCCGATTGATCGGTGGCGAACCTAGACCGTTGAGAGTGTATGCATCATCGATGAAGCGTGACATCACGCCGGAGAATGAATCGGCCCGCCTGGCCCGCCTGCGCGACGAGTTCGGCTATGACGCTTTCAAGTTCCGCGTCGCCTCCGAATGCGGCCACGACGTGGATGAATGGCCCGGCCGAACCGAAGCGATCGTTCCTGCGGTTCGCTCCGCCCTCGGCGACGATGTCGATTTGCTGGTCGACGCCAACAGCGGCTATTCGCCGCAGCGGGCCATCGCCGTCGGACGCCTGCTCGAGGACCACGGCGTCGGCCATTTCGAAGAGCCTTGTCCCTACTGGGAGCTCGCTCAGACCAAGCAAGTTACCGACGCCTTGGACCTGGATGTTAGCGGCGGCGAGCAGGACTGCGATCTGACGATCTGGCGCCGCATGATCGAGATGCGTGCCGTGGATATCGTCCAACCGGATATTTGCTATCTCGGTGGCCTGACCCGGACCCTGCGCGTTGTTGAAATGGCCGGGCAGACGGGCCTTCCCTGTACGCCCCACTGCGCCAACCTTTCCATGGTCACGCTGTTCACCATGCACCTGATGGGCGCCATCGCCAATGCCGGCCAATATGTCGAGTTCTCGATCGAAGGGCCGGACTATTACCCGTGGCAGGAAGGTCTGTTCGAGCGCTCGCCCTACGACATCGCCGACGGCAAAGTGACCATCCCCGATGCGCCAGGCTGGGGTGTGGAACCCAATCGCGCATGGCTCGATAAAGCCGATTACCGGGTCTCGGCGCTCGATTCCTGAACCGGCGTTACGCGGCCGACGCGGTTATTCGGTACGAAGCACCGCCTGGTAAGACGATTGTGGCGACTAGACCGAGGCCGCGGCTTCGCAAAGGTTGCGCAGCTTGGCCATGGCGAGCGGCCGGTCCAGCATGAGGAGGCCGCAGTCGGGCGCCGCCAGCAACCGGCCGCGGTCGATATGTTCGAGGGCAAGCGCGAGGCGCCGGGCGATGTCCTCGGCCCCTTCGACGCGACTGGTCGCAATCGCGACGGCACCGAACACAACGGTCGATTGGTCAAAGCTTTCGAGGAGTACGAGATCGTTGAATCTATGAGCGTCCTCGATCGAAACTTGGTCGATACGCGATGAGTCGAGCGCGCCCGCGAGCCGCAGATAGGCGCCTGAGTCGGCCTTGGCGTAATCCTCATCGTCGAGATGCCCGGGATAGCCGCAACACATGTGCATGACCTTGGTGACCTCAGCGCCGACGCCGTCGAAGCACCGCTCAAGGCACTCGATCCCGAATTGCAGCGCGTCATCCGGGTTGCGGGCGAACACCGGTTCGTCGATCTGAATGAATCGGCAGCCGGCCTCCGCCAGGGCACGGATCTCGAAATTGAGGGCGCCGGCCAGGTCGCGCGCCAATGCGGCTTCATCGCCGTAATAAGTGTCGGCGATCGTGTCGATGATCGTCATCGGCCCGGGGACCGTGATCTTCAGCGGCTTGTCGGTGAAGCCCTGGGCAACCCGAAAATCCCGATCGAGGAAATGGCCGCCCTTCGGTTCGACCTTTCCGGTGACCGTCGGCAGATCGGCGATTGCGGCCCCGCTCCGGTGCACTTTCGTTGACAAATCTGTGAAATCGATCCCGTTCAGATGGTGGCAATGGTAGTAGATATAGTTCTCCCGCCGCTGTTCGCCGTCGGTCGGAATATCGATGCCGCAGGCAACCTGGTCGCGCACCGCCTCGCCAGTGGCCCGGTCGAGCAGTTCGACCGCGGCGGTGCCGACCTGGTTGTCGACATAGGCGAAGCCGCGCGCGCCACCCTCGCTGCGCTCGCCGGGCCCGTCCTCCCGCCAGCCGGCCTTGGTCACGTAATCGGGCTTGGGAAAAGCACCGATGCAGGTCGTCTCGAGGCCCACAGCCTGCCCTACGGTTCCGCCGCCACACGATCCACGAGGCGCTGCAGCAGCGGCGCATAGTGACTGAAGGCGGGCGTAGCCAGGCCGGGAACCTTTGCCCGATCGTCCCACAAGCGGACTTTCACGATTTCGTCGAGCCGCGGCTGCGTCGCGAAAGCCGCCGCCTCTTCGACACTCATGACTCCCCCTTGAAGTTCCAGGGTACGCACCGAAGATGGCGACAGCAATTTGCGATAGGCCGGGTCGATGGCACAGAGATACCGCTTGGCCGCGACATGATGGCGGACACAATCCGTCACGGTGGCGGGAAAGAATGGCTCGAGCACCACGGCCCCAGCCTCGCCATGGTGGATTTCCGCATCGCCGACTGTCGCGCCATGTGGAAAGTCGTTTGCGAACAGGCCGATGTCATGGAGAAGCGCCGCGGCGATCATGCTCTCGTCGGCACCGGCTGTCTCGGCTTGGCGCGCACATTGCAGCATGTGCTCGGCCATTGTCACCTGCTCGCCCAGATAGCAGCCGGCACCACGGCGGGTGAATATATCGCCGATCAATGCGACCATCGTGTCAGGCGTTGCCTGGATGGGGCTCGACGGCGTCATGCGTTGTCAGCCTTCTGCGACTCGGCGATGGCCGAAAGCGTCGACAGCAGCCCGTCCTTGTCCGCATAGCATCCCTGCAGCCACCGTGACCCGGCGCCCGAATAGCCCTCGCGCGCGTGCAGCACCCGGGTGTTATCGACGATGAAGCTCTCGCCCGGCTCGAGTTTGAAGGCGACCATCATCCGTGGGTCGTCGATGATGTCGCTGAACCGGCGGTAGGCGGCATAGTAATCCGCCATTCTGTCATAGGGCACATCGGTGACCGGCGCGCAGGACCTGTTGTTGAATCGAATTCCGATCAGTTCGCCATCGGGTGCCAGTTCGATCATCGGGCGTCGCGACGTCAAGCGCACGCCGGCGGCACCGGAATACGCGAATCGCGCGCAATATCGCGACAGCAAATCGAATCCGTCCGCCGATTCGGCGCGCAGCCGCTGCGCAGCACGAAATCCGTCGACCAGCATCGAGTTGCCGCCTTCAGCCGAGTTTTCCAGGCAATAGAGGATCTGCAAAGTTGGCGTTGGATCGCGATAGGGGTTGTCGGTGTGCGCTTGGAGACCGAGGCCGGTATAGGCGAGGTTGCTCGGATTGACTTCGGTTCGAACCTCGAACCACTTGCCGTAATTTGTTTCACGGACATAACCGAACAAGTCGACGATTTTCAGGAGCGCGCCGCTTTCGGCCGGCCCCCCGGACATCCTGGCAAACCCATAGCGCCGCACCGCCGTCAGCCATCCGCCAAGCACCGTGCGATCGTTCCTGACGGTCTCGAAGTCGGCGGCCGGAAGGGTGCCCTCGAGCGCGTGGTCCCAGGTTTCGATTTCAGGGGCCAGCCAGCCGGCGCTTCGCTTCGCTACCGGATCGTAGGTATGCGCCGCCAACCAGGCCGACGCGAAGGAAACTATCTTGCCTTCGGGTTCGAAACGGAGGGTCAGATCACCGCCTTCCGTAAACGCGGCCGAAGCCAGCCGGATGTTCTCCGGGATATCCGAAATCCGAATCAGGCGCTGGCCGTTCTGCGGCGCCCTGGTCTCGTCGTCCAGGGCATTGTAGCGCAGCCAGACGGCATGGAAACGCGTCAGCCTGCCGTCGCCGTGTCGCAGCGCGACCGCCGATCCGCCGTCGATCAATTCTGCCGACACGAAGTCTCGCATCTTGTCCCCATCTCGGCCTGATTCGATTGGCATTGCCGAGCCAATCCTAGTCGTTTTTCAGGCCGCCCACCAAGAGTTCCGCGGCGATCACCGAACCGGAGGTCGGTCCGGACGGACCGGCCGCATGTCGGTCGGCAACCCGGCGCTCGATTGGACGAAATTGCTTGCGAGGCGCAGTCGGTGTATCGCAGTCATGGAATCAACGGCATCGATTGACGATTTCAGATTTCCACAGCCGGGAGTGCCGCCAATGAGACGACGTCCGAATATCCTCATTCTCATGGCCGACCAATTGGCGGGGACGTTCTTTCCCGACGGTCCCTGCGACTGGCTTCATGTGCCTCACCTGAAAACGCTGGCCGACCGTTGCGTGCGGTTCACCAACGCTTATACCGCGTCGCCGCTCTGTACGTCGGCACGCGCCAGTTTCATGAGCGGACGGCTGCCCAGTCGCACGCGGGTCTATGACAATGCCGCCGAATTCGCCTCCGATATTCCGACTTTCGCGCACCATCTTCGCGGCGCCGGGTACCAAACCTGCTTGTCGGGAAAGATGCATTTCATCGGTGCCGATCAGCTCCATGGTTTCGAGGATCGCCTGACGACCGACATCTACCCCGCCGATTTCGGTTGGACCCCGGACTATCGCCGTGCCGGCGAGCGCATCGATTGGTGGTACCACAATCTTGGCTCCGTCACCGGCGCCGGAATCGCCGAGATCACCAACCAGCTCGAGTTCGACGATGAGGTCGCGAGCGCTGCGATCCAAAGGCTCTATCAGCTTTCGCGGGGACTTGACGATCGTCCCTGGTTGCTGACGGTCAGCTTCACCCATCCGCACGACCCGTATGTCGCCAGGCGTCGGTTTTGGGACCTATACGCCGATTGCGCCCACCTCGAGCCCGAGGTCCCGGCGCTGGCCGACGAGGACCAGGACCCTCATGCCCGACGCCTGCTGCACGCGGTCGACCACGAGCGCTTCGACATTTCCGACGACGATATCCGACGCGCGCGTCGCGGCTACTTCGCCAACATCTCTTACCTCGACGAAAAGATCGGACAGATCTTGGACGTGCTGGAGACGACTCGGCAAGCGGCCAACACCGCGATCGTCGTCTGCGCCGACCACGGCGACATGCTGGGCGAGCGCGGCCTGTGGTTCAAGATGTGCTTCTATGAGGGGTCGGCACGCATTCCGCTCATGATCTCGGCGCCCGGTTTGGAACCCCGCCGCGTCGACAACCCGGTGTCGTTGCTTGATATCGCGCCCACTCTGGCGGACTTGGCCGATGTCGCGCTCGACGAAATCGCGCCCGGTATCGACGGCGAGAGTTTGCTGCCGCTGATCTCCGGTGCAGAACGCACCGCGCCCGTCGTTATGGAATACGCGGCCGAAGGGTCCCATGGGCCGCTCGTGGCGCTGCGCCAGGGCAGGTGGAAATACGTCCATTGTGAACTCGATCCGCCGCAGCTCTTCGACCTCGAGACCGACCCGCACGAGACGGCCAACCTTGCCACTGAAGCGGCCTATGCCGAAACCGCCACGGCGCTGGCCGATTTGGTGGCGTCGCGGTGGGACTTGGCGAAATTCGATGCCGAGGTTCGGGACAGCCAGGCCCGCCGTCACATCGTCTACCAGGCGTTGCGCCAGGGGCGCCATACCGCGTGGGATTTTGAGCCCGCCCACGATGCGGCCCGGCGCTTCATGCGCAATGATATGGATCTCAACGTGGTCGAGGAACGTAACCGCTTTCCCCGCGGCGAGTGAGCGACCCGTGACGAAATTTCGGTTACGACTCGAATGCGAATCTGGCGTTCATGGATGACATTATCGATCTGAACCGAGTCGAAAACCAATATCATATTGGTTTATTATTCGATTTTGTTGCCCGTACGTTTCGCGTATTTTTTGACTCATGTGTGTGAACCAATTATAGATTGGTATGTCAAGGCTCGTGTTTTTGGGTCCAATTCAACC
Source organism: Alphaproteobacteria bacterium (assembly GCA_024244705.1). Taxonomy (NCBI): domain Bacteria; kingdom Pseudomonadati; phylum Pseudomonadota; class Alphaproteobacteria; species Alphaproteobacteria bacterium. The sequence goes on along the minus strand of JAAEOK010000073.1, from coordinate 189,462 downwards.
CGACCCTGCTGCCGAACTCGAATGTCGATTCGGCGAGCATGCCGCGGCCGCCCTCGACCGCAGGTAGGCCATGAACGTCGGTCAGCATATCCTCGGACCGCTGGTCGCCGTGGAGGATATGGCTTTCGCCCCCGGTTTCGTAAGCGAGGCAGAACTCGACGGCGATCCGCGCGCCGGTGGGCCATTGCGGATTCGGTGGGGTGCGGCCGTAACCGATCAGGTCGCGGGGGTAGGCATCGGTCATGGTTTCGCTCCGCGGGTCGGTGTTGTCACGCGCCGTCTTCGGCCGCGCGCCCGAGGGTTCGTCGGACGAGGTTGATCCAATAGCTGGCGCCGACCGTCAGCGTCTCGTCATTGAAATCATAATGCGGGCTGTGCAACCGCTTGCCGCCGGCGTCGGATCCATTGCCGACAAAAATGTAGCACCCCGGCTTCTCCTGCAGCATGAAGGCGAAGTCCTCTGCTCCCATGGTCGGCTCGACGTCGGTCTCCACCATTTCGACGCCGACGGTCTCGATCGCCGCGTCGATCGCGATCGCGGTTTCGTCCGGGCTGTTCACGGTTGGCGGATAGCGGCGATCGTAGGTGATCTCGAACTCCGCGTCGTAGGCGCCGCAAATCCCGGCGACGGTGCGACGTATCGCGGGTTCGATCGCGTCCCGGACATGGGGCTTGAAGGCGCGGGTGGTGCCGCGCAGGATGATGCGGTCGGGGATCACGTTCCAGGTGTCACCGCCGTGGATTTGGGTGACGGTAACCACGCCGGAATCGATGGGGTGGAGGTTGCGGCTGACGATCGACTGAAGAGCACCGACAACCTCGGCCGCGACAAGAACGGAATCGACGCCCAGATGGGGCATCGCCGCGTGACTGCCGGACCCCTTGACGATGATCTCGAACATATCGCTGGCCGCCATGATGGGGCCGTTTCGAACGGCGAATCGGCCGACCTCGAGGCCGGGCCAATTGTGCATGCCATAGACGGCTTCGACCGGGAATCTTTCGAACAGGCCATCTTCGACCATGACCCGGGCGCCGCCTTCGTTTTCCTCGGCCGGCTGAAAAATGAAGTGGAGGGTGCCGCCGAAATCCGGATCGGCGGCCAGGCACTTGACCGCGCCAAGCAGCATCGTTGTATGCCCGTCGTGGCCGCAGGCATGCATCCGGCCCTCATTCCGGGAACGGTAGTCGAGCCCGGTGCGCTCCTCGATATGCAGGGCGTCCATGTCGGCGCGCAGCGCGATCGCGCGATTGCCCGGGCGGTTCCCCTTGAGCGTTCCGACGACGCCGGTTCCGGCGAGGCCGCGTGTCACTTCGAGGCCGAATTCGCCGAGCAATTGGCCGACGAATTCCGACGTCCGATGCTCCTCGAAGGCGGTTTCGGGATGGCTATGGAGGTCGCGCCGCCATCTCGTCATATCGCCGTGAATTTCCTGGATGCCGGGAACAATGGCCATCGTCACGACCCCGTACTGATGTCGATATGTGTCACGCGCCGAGAGTCAAGCGCCCTGACCGAAATTGCAAGCAGCTTGACAAGCGGCACGGCGCGCGAAGACTGGATCGAATCGGGCTCGGAACGTGACCGTGATTGCAAGGGGACACGCGACAATGGTGCGGCGAAAGATCGACGACGGCGCGCTACGGATCGGCGCCAAGCTGAAGCACGCCCGCCGGCTCAAGGGTATGCGGCTGATCGACGTCGCGCGGCGGATCGATTGTTCCGAAAGCCTGCTATCGAAGATCGAGAACAATAAGGCGACGCCGTCGCTGTCGCTCCTTCATCGGCTGTGCACGGTGCTCGAGACCAATATCGCCTGGCTGTTCACGGCCAAGGACGAGACGCCGAGCATCGTTCTTCGCAAGGCGGAGCGGCCAGTCTTCGAATTCGACAATTTCCGGCAGACCGAGGACACCGAAGTCGAGCGCGTGGCACCTTACTACGACGGTCAAATGCTGCAGGCGTTGCTGTTCGTCATCGGTCCCGGCGGCCACAGCCTCGATGTCATACGACATGAAGGCGAAGAGGTCGGATATGTCCTCGCCGGTCGGCTCGATCTCACGGTCGACGGCCAGACCTATCACCTCGAAACGGGCGACGCCTTCCAGTTCCGGTCCGACCGGCCCCATGGCTATCGGAACCCCGGTACCGAGACGACGCGGGTGCTGTGGATCAATACGCCGCCGACCTATTGACCCCCGTCGCCACGCCGTCCGGATGCCTGATTTGTAATCAACTTGAAGAATATTCAAGTCACTTTAGAATTGGCCGGGTGAACGCCTCGGGTGGGTGAACGACAAAGGACGGTCCGGGCCATGTTGATGAGCGGCACCGAATATCTCGAAACGCTTCGCGATGGGCGCACGATCTATCTCGGCGAAGAGGAGGTGGACGATGTCACGACGCATCCCGGATTCCGCAATGCGGCTCGGTCGTTTGCCGATCTTTACGACGTCAACCGCGACCCCGCCAACCGCGATCTCCTGACCTTCGAAGAGGACGGTTCGCGCTATGCTATGTGCTGGCTGAGGCCGCGCAGCCGCGACGACCTGGACCGGCGCTACCAGGCGCATCAGCACATTGCGGATATGACCTACGGCATGATGGGGCGAACTCCCGATTTTTATGCCGGGTTCATCGTTGCCCTGGCCATGACACCGGAAATCCTGGATACCGACAGCCACCAATTCGCGGCCAACCTGCTCGGCTATTACGAGCGCGCACGCGAACACGATTGGTTCGTCTGCAATGCCCTTACGCCGCCGGCCGGGACGCGCAAGCGGGAGGTCTATCTCAAACGAGGTATGGCGATGCCGGCGCTGCGGGTCACCGCGGAGGACGACAAAGGCGTGGTGTTGAACGGGGCCAAGTTGCTGGCGACCAGTGCGCCGTTCTCGCACTGGGTTTGGCTTGGCAACGTCCACCCGCTTGACCCCGATCTGGCCAAGGAGGCGATTACCTGCGTCGTTCCCACCGGCGCCTCGGGGCTCAGTTTGTGGTCCCGCAAGTCTTTCGAAAAGCATGCGGTCAGCGAAATCGACAATCCGCTCGCCTATCGCTACGACGAGAGTGACTGCATCGTCGTCTGCGAGGATGTGCGGGTTCCCTGGGAGGATGTGTTCGTTCACGACGATACGGAATTGTCGGTCGACATCTACCTGAAGACCCCGGCCCACAGCCTGGGTAACCACCAGGCGACGATCCGCTTCGTCTCGAAGATGAAGTTCTTCGCCGGTGTCGCGCGCCGGATCGCGCAACTCATGGGGACCGACAGAATCCCGGCGGTGCAGGATACGCTCGGGCACCTGGCCGCCCTCGAGGGTATGATCGAAGCCATGGTGCAGGGTCAAATCCACACCCACGAAACTCTGCCGGGGGGCTATGTCAACGTCAATCGGCGGTTCATGTATTCGGCGGTCTATTGGTGCTACATCTATCATGAAAAGGTGTGCGCGATTATCCGCGAGCTGATGGGCGGCGGCGTCATGCAATTGCCGGCCGATGTCGGCGTCCTCGAAAACCCGGAGATGAGGGAGCGGTTCGAGCACTATTGGTCGACGCCCGAATACAAAGCCGAGGACCGGTTCAAGCTGTTCAAGCTGGCCTGGGACGCGGTCGGCACCGATTTCGCCGGCCGCCACATGCTGTACGAAAAGTTCTATGTCGGGCCGTCTTTCGTCCTCCGCGGCCATTGCGCACGCGAAGCGCCGTGGGGCGACATGACGGGCATGATCGACGACCTGCTCGGCAAGGAGCAAACGCCCTAGGCTCGATCGGCGTTCTGGGGGCCATCGCGGCCTGGGCTTCTCTCGAAATCTAGGATTTGGCCGAAATAACCGGTGAACGGGGATCGCCTCGCCGGGGCGCTCCGCTTGATATGGGTGTTCCAAATTCGCCGCGTTTCCGGCACCCTGCGACGGGCATAGCACTTTAGACCCAGGGAGAGATCGATGACACTCCATCCGCGCCTAAGACCGTTCGATTTTCGGGGCTGGATCGACGGCAACCGGCAACATTTGAAGCCGCCGGTCGGTAACAGGCATCTGTTCGATGACAAGACCGACATGGTCATCATGGTGGTTGGCGGGCCCAATCAACGCGTCGATTTCCATGACGATCCGGTCGAGGAGTTCTTCTATCAGGTCGAGGGCGATATGATGCTCAAAGTCGCCGAGGACGGTGCGATCTTCGACGTTCCGATTCGTCAAGGCGAGGTCTTCTATCTCCCGCCGCACGTCCGCCACTCGCCGCAACGCCCGCAAGCTGGCTCGGTCGGGCTGGTCGTAGAGGGCGCGCGTCGCCCCGGCGAAATGGACGGATTCGAATGGTATTGCTTCGAGTGCGGGGAGCGCCTGCATCGGGTCGAGGTCGAGGTCACCGACATCGTCAAGGATCTCCCGCCGCTGTTCGATGCCTTTTACGAGGACCGGGCGGCACGGACTTGTCCCAACTGCGGTGCCGTACATCCGGGCCGGCAGCCGCCCCAGGGCTGGGTCGAGATCTGACCGTTCCCCATCGCCGTTCGATGCGCCTAATCGATCGCCCGATCGAATGGTCCGTTTTGCCGCCCTCGGCGCTTAGGCAGGGCCATCCGACGGCGCGGAGACCGGGATGATGTTGAACCGGCCAGGGTGGTTCTTACGGTGACGACAAGGTGGCTCGGCAAAAGCGTGAAACGAGTCGAAGACCATCGCCTGCTGACCGGGCATGGCCGGTTCGTTGACGACATTTCTCTGCCCAGCACTTTGCATACCGCGTTTGTGCGCTGCCCCTTTCCGCGCGCGGAGATCGCCGGCATCGATGTTTCGGCGGCAAAGTCCAGGCCCGATATCGTCGCGGTCTACACCGGAGCAGATGTCGCCGGGCTCGGCCATCTGCCGGTGAACCGGGTCGTGCCCGATATGAACGTGCCGCGCTTTTCCGTCTTGGCTCGACATACGGCGATGGCGGTCGGAGAGGCGGTAACGGCCGTCGTCGCCACGACACGCGCGGCGGCGGCGGAAGGCGCCGACCTAGTCGACGTCGACTACAGGCCGCTCGAGCCGGTCCTCGATCACGTGACCGCCCACGAGCACGATCCGCTGTTTGACGGCATCGCCGGGAACAGGGCGATCGGTCAATCCTGGCAGCAGGGCGATGTGGCGGCCGCGCTCGAGTCGTCGGATTTTGTTGTTCGCACTGAGGTCGATCATCCGCGCCTCGCGCCCGTTTCGCTCGAATCGCGCGCGGTCCTCGCGTCAGGACCGGATTCGGCCGCAGCGGTAACGGTCTGGCTGTCGACCCAAACGCCTCATCGGGCGCGAACCGACCTGGCGGCGATGATCGGCTTGAGCGAGGAGCAGGTTCGTGTCATCGCCCCCGACGTCGGCGGCGCTTTCGGCATGAAGGCATCGCTCTATCCGGAAGAAATTCTCGTCGTCTGGGCTTCGCTGCAGTTGGATTGCCCGGTAAAATGGATCGCGACGCGGTCGGAAGACCTTCTCTCCGCCAGCCATGGCCGGGGCGCCCGCAGCGAGGCAACGATGGGACTGACGAAGGAGGGCCGCGTGACGGCGTTGCGTGCGCGGATCACCCATCCCCTCGGACATTGGCTACCCTACAGCGCGGCCGTTCCGGCGTGGAACAGCGGGCGCATTCTCCCGGGACCCTATGCGGTCGACGCCATCGACGTGGAATCGCGGTCGGTGCTTACCAATACGGCTCCGGTTGGAATCTATCGCGGTGCCGGTCGCCCCGAGGCGGCGATGATCCTCGAGCGATTGTTCGATCGCGCGGCGCGCGAAACCGGCATCGACCCGCTCGAATTGCGGCGCCGGAACCTGATCGCCAGTGACAGCTTCCCGTATGAAACCGCGACCGGCGAAACGCTCGATTCCGGTGACTACGCCGGAGTGCTCGATCGAGCGGGCCAACTCGCGAATTATCCGAGGCTGCGGGACGAACAGTCGCGCCGCCGCGCCGCCGGGGAGCTGGTCGGCGTCGGGGTCGGTATGTATGTCGAGCCGTGCGGGCGCGGCTTCGAGAGCGCCACCGTGAGCTTGGAGCGATCGGGACGTTTCGTTGTCGCCACCGGCACCAGTGCCCAGGGTCAGGGACGCGAAACAGCCTTTGCCCAAATCGCCGCCGACGTCCTCGCCGTGCCCTTGGACCGGATCGAAGTCCGGCATGGCGACACGGCGACGACACCGAGAGGGATTGGCGCCCTGGCCAGCCGCAGTACCGCGATCGGCGGCGGCGCCCTGGTTCGAGCGGCCGAGGCGGTCCGCGACCGGGGCGCCGCGGTCGCGGCGCGGCTGCTGCAATCGAGCGTCGCCGAAATCGTGGCCTGCGACGGCGGGTTCGGCGTCGGCGGTGACCCAAAGCGACGGGTGCCGTGGCGGAGCGTCGCCGAGGAGGCCGCGGGGATCGCCGACGGGGCGGATGCCGAGGCCGGTGAAGCGATCTCCTCGACGGTCACGTTCACCGTGCCGGGCGAAGCCTGGGCCGCCGGATGCTGCATTGCCAAGGTCGCGATCGATGCGGAAACCGGCGGCCTCGCCATTGAGCGACTGGCCTGGGTCGACGATGCTGGGGCGGTGATCAATCCGATGCTCGTTGCCGGCCAGCTGATCGGCGGTATCGCCCAGGGCGTCGGCGAAGCGATGATGGAGCGAATGGTTTACGACGCGGACGGACAACTCCTGAGCGGATCGCTCATGGACTACGCGGTGCCGCGAGCGGCGGACATGCCGCCAGTCTCGATCGACCACACGACGACACCGTCGCCCAACAACCCTCTGGGCGCCAAGGGGGTCGGCGAGGCGGGTCCAATCGGCGCGCCGGCCGCGATCTTGAATGCGGCCCTCGATGCGCTGGCGCCCCTTGGAATCGACCGCCTCGACATGCCGCTGACGAACGCCACCATTTGGCAGGCGATCTCGACGGCCGCAGCGAAGGAGCGAAGTTAGATGCAATACAAGAAGCATGAGGCGAAGGGCTTTTCCCGGGCCAATATGAAGGGCATATGGGCGGCCGCGCTGACCCCGTTCAAGCCCGATATGACGGTAGACGAGGACGGATTTCGGAGGAATATCCGCCATTGGGTCGACGACTTGCATATCGATGGCTTGTTTATCTGCGGCAAGCAGGGCGAGTACTTTTCGATGTCGATCGCGGAGCGGAAACGTGCCTTCGAGATCGCCGTCGAGGCGACCGGATCCGCATCGGGCACCATCATGTCGTGTTCGGACCAAAACCTGGACAATGTGATCGATCTCGCCAGACACGCCGAGAATATCGGCGCCGATTACATCGTCGTGCACAGCCCGATGCTCCATTTCGTCACCGATCACGAGCAGACGGTCTATGAATATTACCGCTTCATAAGCGAGCAGGTGAGCATCGGCATCGCCCTGTGGAACCACCCCGATTGCGGCTATCTCATGAGCCCGGAGCTGTGCGCGCGCATAGCCGAATTCCCCAGCATCGTCGCCATCAAGTACAGCGTCGAGCGTGAGCGATACGCCCGGCTCACCGAAATCGCCAGCGACAAGATCATTGTTAGTACGGCGTCGGAAACCGAGTGGCTGGAGAATATCCTCGAACTGGGCTGGCAGCTCTATCTGTGCTCGACGCCGCCCTATCTTCTCCAGACCAAGAACGATTTGCGGATGCGGGAATATACCGACCTGGCCATGCGCGGCGAAGCGGCCCGCGCGCGCGAGGTGCGCGATAGCCTCGACCCGGTCCGCGATGCCCTCAAGCGAACGCGTCCGGGAGGAAAGCCTCAACCCCATCAAAAGTATTGGCAGGAATTGCTGGGCCAGGTCGGCGGGCCGTCGCGGCGCCCGTTACTGGAACTGACCGAAGACGAGAAGACCGCGACCCGCGACGCCTTCGCGCGATGCGGCCTCAGGCTTTAGCGTCGTTCTCTAGAGACGGGTGTCAGTGGTCTCGGACCCCAGAACCAGCAGTTCAGGCCGCAGGTCGAGATCGGCCAGTTGAGCGCGGATTTCGGTTTCATAGACCGGGTTCATGACGAGGACTCGATCGGGAGAGATCTCGCGAAGCGCGACGGGTGCGATGATCTGGTTTCCGGCCCTCGGCAAAAAGGTGCCTTGTCTCAATGGATTGATGTCGACGACCCCCGCGATTTCAATGCGTCCGTAGAGCGCCGCGAGAAATGCCACCGTCTTCGAGCCGCCGCCCCAAATCACCGTTCGCACAGCGCCCGCCGGGGCCGTATTCAGCCGCGACGCCCAGGCTTCGATATTTTTTTCGACCCGCTCGCCGAGGGCATCGGCGCTATCGGCCAGCCCCGCGGATGGGCTTTCGGACAGACCTTCCGCATCCGCCGCCGGCGACGGCCGCGCGATCACGCTGCAATACTGCCCACCATATTCGGTCTCGTTTGCGCACACCTCGAACCCGGCGTGCCGGAAAACGTGCGTCAGGGTCTCGGGCGTAAAATAGAGGACATGCTCGAAGTAGATGTCCCAGAACGCTCCTTCGGCAAGGATACGTGCCGCGTTGGGAACCATGAAGAAGACGACCGGATCACGACTGCCCGACAATCCGTCGTGCACCGTCCTCAAGAAGGCGAACGGGTCCGGAATGTGCTCGAGCGTCATCTTGCAGCACAGGAAATCGACGTCGCCCGTTAGATCGGCGGCGACAAAGGGCTTGGCGTGAATTTCCATGCCGTCGCCGGCGGGCACGCGGCTGGCCGGGTCGAACCCGGTCGCTCGGCCGATTCCTTCCTCTCGCAGCAGGGCCAGAAACTCGCCCTGACCACAACCGATTTCAACCACGTGCTTGCCGCCGAGATCGAGCCGGGCGACGAGCCGCGACGCGAGGTCGCGATGAAAATCGGAGAATGTTTCGGAATAGGCCTGGGTCGACTCGTAACTGGCGTCGTATTGGAGGGTGTCACGCGCGAATGCGGAATTCCAAATCAAACCACAGCGTCGGCAAAAGCGTAGGCGAATATTCCCGAGCGGTACCGCGCGCGCCGCTTCGGGTGAAGTCGCGAGACGAACCGAATGAACCGGTACCCGATCGACGTCGAGGATGGCACTCGTCGCCGGATTGGCGCATCCCGGACATCGAACCGCAGGTTCCGAAAGCGATGTTGTCATTGATGAGAGGCGGCGGCGGACCCCATGACCACGCTTGACTGTTGCGTTATGGTTCGCGGTTCGGGGATCGGGACAATGAACTCTCCCCCCGCCTCGAGGTAGGAATTCTGTTGTGCCAAGATTTCGTCGGCCAAGTTCCAGGACAGCAGCAACACATGATCCGGCCGATCCTGGGCGATGAGGTCGGGGGAGCGGATCGGCAGGCGGCTCCCCGGCATGTAATATCCCTGCTTGATCTGATTGCGGTCGACGACGTAGTCGATCATCGCATTGTTCAAGCCGCAGGCGTGTAGCAGGGCGGTTCCCTTCGCCGACGCGCCATAGGCGGCTATTCGCCGATCCTTCGCCTTAAGATCGGCAAGCATGTCGTGCAGTCGCCGTCGGTGCGCCTCGACCCGGCGACTGAAATCGAAATAGATCGCCGCATCGCGCACGCCGCGCGCCAGCTCTTCCTCCAATATGCCGGTAACGCTCGGCCCGGCGGTTTTCTGGCGGCCGATGTAAAGCCGTAGCGAGCCGCCCTGGCTGTCGATGTGTCTGACGTCGTTCACGAACAAGTTGTGGCGCCCCAACAGATCGCTGATCGCGGTCAGGGAAAAATAGAAAACGTGCTGATGGTAGATCGTGTCGTAAGCCAGGTTCTGCATCATGCGGAAGATCCAAGGCACCTCGATTACGGCAACGCCCTCGGGCTTCAGAATGAGCGAAATCCCGCTCACGAAATCGGTGAGCGCCGGCACATGGGCGAGGACGTTGTTGGCGATGACGATATCCGCCCTCAAGCCCTGAGCGACCATGCCTTCTGCGAGCTCTCCGCTGAAGAAGGCTCGCCGGGTCGGGATTCCGCTCTCTTCCGCCACTTGCGCCGGAGACGGGGCGGGGTCGATGCCGAGCACATTGATTCCACGGTCGAGAAAGTGTTTCAGCAAGTGTCCGTCATTGCTGCCGATTTCAACGACCAGCGAGGATCGATCCAGCGCCGATGCGCGGATCAATTGCTGGGCATTCTCCTCGGCATCCGCGAGCAAGGTTTCCGAGCACGATGACAAGTATCGGAAGGCGTCGCCGAACAACGAAACCGGATCGACCGTCTCGCCGATCTGCACAAGCGTGCAATCGGTGCAGAATAGGGTGCGAAGCGGTGCCGTTGGATCTTGCTGTTCCAATTGGTCTTCGCGGATAAGGCCATCGGCGATCGGCGCCTCGCCGAACGAAAGGAACTCGACCATACCGTCGCCACCGCACAAACGGCAGCGCGTCTTCTGTTCCGCCGTCATTCCGAAGACACCTTCAACGCAAGGTCTTCCGCACCGGTGGGGGCAATCCAACGGAATGCGTCGTCGACGAGACCCGAATCGCGCAGCTGGGCAAGGTGATCGCTGCGTCGATATGTCGACCCTTCGAAGTCGCCCGGTGCGAGTTCGAGGCGCGCGACGAGGTCCCTGACATCGCGAATCCCGTCTGTCACCGAATAGCGAGCGCGAAAAGACGGCACCGCCGCGTGGAATCGATCACAATTTACGCGGTAGCTTCGCTGATCGGGTTCCGGTTGTTCGGAATACGAAATGCGGGCGCCATCGATCGCATCTCTTACCAAATCGGCAAGACCTTCGACACGGAAATTGGCTTTCGTATCACCGACGTTGAAGACGTTGCTTCCGATCGCCAGTCGCCGATCTTCCATGACCATTTTGAAAGCGGTACACACGTCGCGAACATGGAGAACCGGTCGCCACGCCTTCCCGTCGCTTTTTAGATTGACCCGGCCGGTGGTGGCCGCCCAAGCCGTTAGGTTGTTGACCACAAGGTCAAACCGAATACATGGCGACGCGCCGAAGACGGTCGCAAGTCGCAAATGGGTGACGGCAAGATCGTCGTTCGCCAATCGCGACAGACCTTGTTCCGCATGCATTTTGCAGGCCGCATAGGGTGTTTGCGGATTCAGCACCGAATCCTCGTCGAGAAATTCCTCGCCGGCCGCGCCATAGACGCTGCAGCTCGACGCGAAGAGCAGGCGCGATACGCCGGCCCCACGCGCGCATTCACCGACGCGCATGGTGGCGGCGAGGTTGATTTGCTCGGTCGCGCCGGGATCGAGATCTCCCAGCGGGTCGTTTGAAAGGCCGGCCAAATGTATGACGACATCAATGCCGTCGAAATCCTCGCGTTCGACATCGCGAATGTCCCGCCGTAAGGCCGGGATTGGCACCCGCGTACCGGTACTGCAATGCCGGTAAAGCCCGATATCCAGACCTCGCACGTCGTATCCACGGCGGTTCAACAGCGGGGTGAGCAAAGTGCCCAAATATCCCTCATGACCCGTTACCAGGACCCGCATCTAATTAGCCCACACTTTCCAAGGTGCCGCGCCGCCGGACCACATGGCGTCGAGCGCTCGCTGTTCACTGACCGTGTCCATGCAGTGCCAAAACGAGGCATGACGGAATGCCATCAATTGTCCATCGCCGGCTAGGGCTGGAAGAAGATCGTGCTCGATCGCGGCGGGTTCTTCCTTGATGTAATCGAACACCGAAGGTTCGAGCACGAAAAACGCGCCGTTGATCCACTCGTTTTCGAGCACCGCATCCTCCTGAAATTCGACGACCGCATCCCCGTCAAGCACCATGCGCCCGAACCGCGGCGGCGGGTGGGTCGCGGTGACGGTGGCAGCACGCCCGTGCCGGCGATGAAAACGTAGCAGTGCGTTCACTTCGATATCCGCCAACCCATCACACCAGGTGAGCATGAACGTCTCGTGATCCAAATACGGGCGCAATCGCTTGAGCCGTTCCCCGGTCGGTGAGTCGGGGCCGGTATCGACGAGCGTAACCGTCCATTCTCCGCCATCTCCTGGTGGTGCCTCCCGGTGCGACCCATCGGAACGAACATGCGTGGCGGTCCTCGCCAACCCGCTGTCGAAAATGAAATCGACGATCTGCTGTCCCCTGTGACCGACCGCGATGACAAAATCATCGAAACCGTAGTGGCTATAAATTTTCATGATGTGCCAAAGGATTGGCCGGTTACCGAGTTCGACCAGGCCCTTCGGCTTATCGTCGGTCATTTCGGCCAATCGGGAACCCTTCCCCCCGGCGAGAATCGCCACTTTCATAGGTATTCCATTTACATTGGCCCGGTCGCATCGCGCAGGGCAGGATCCGATTTTTCGATTTTCCGCTTCATGCGACGAAAAACCGCGCCAATTCGGGGGTCAAGACCACCTAGGGGTTCGATGACCAGGCGCGCCGCATTCCAGTTGACGAAAAACCAGCGCAGCAGATGGCGCCGACAGCGGAGTTGTTCGCCTTTGTCATCGACGTAGCGTGAAATCATGCCGTTGTATTCGCGTATCATCCGCCAGATCGCGAAATCGACAACCTCGCTCCGCGAAGTGTCGTGCCAGGCGACACGGTCCTTGTCACGATGGATGCGAACGTAGCGTGCGTCATGATCGCGGCTACCGAACAACGATGCTTTAACCTGAACGAACCTGCCCAGGAGCGCGAGTTGGGCGAGGAGAACTCGGTCGGAGTGGTGATAGCCGCCGTGTAGCGATGTCTGAGCCAGCGCGCTACGCCGAATCACGCCGAATACTTCCGTGCACCAATGCGGAACCAGAATCGCGGACGCATACCGATCCGATGCGTGACCCGAGCCCGCGCCATCAAGAGCGCTGTCATAGGAACCGAGCGTCTGCCCGTGTTCGTCGATCACTCGAACGAGGGACTGCGCGAGAACGGCGCCGGGGTTCTCTTCAAGTGCGTCGATGCACCGCTCCAAGAACGTGGGAGCTAGCACGTCATCGTGGGCCGCCCATTTGAAATACTCGCCGCCCGACGCGGCGAAGACAGCGTTGTAGTTGGGGTCGGCGCCAAGGTTTCGCGCGTTTCGGATGTACCGAATTCGTTTGTCCAATCGCGCAAACTCCAGGCAGATTTCCTGGGTACTATCGGTGGATGCGTTGTCAGAGATGATCAGCTCGAAATCGGCGTAGGTCTGATCGAGTATGGATTGGATTGCCGCCCCAAGGAAATTTTCCCCGTTGTACACGGGCAATCCAATCGACGTTTCGGCCCCGGCCACGACTATCCCCCATGGCTTGTTGATTGTTGATTATTTTTTCGACGTTTCGACCACAAACGCCGACTTTGACCCATGCCTCGTAGTCAATAAAGCATAACAATGCGATAGGGCAAGTCGCCATGTTGGGGATTGCGTCAGGATCCTCGCGGGGCGGGCCGCGCGCTACTCCTCGCGGCTGGGCGCGGCCGGCCGCATTGCCGCGGCTCGCGTCATCGTTTCGAGGCTGTCCGCCGCCAACCTCTGATACAGCTTCGTCCCCTTGCGTTTGGTCTCAATTTCCTCGTCGGTCAGTTCGCGGGCGACCTCGGCCGGTGCACCGCGGATCATCGAGCGGGGCGGGTACTCCGTGCCGGCGCGCAGCAGTGCCATCGCGCCCACGATCGAGTCTTCGCCAACCACGACATCATCCATGATCACTGCCTGAATACCGATCAGCACGCCGCGCCCAATGTGGCAGCCGTGCAAGACGGCGGCGTGACCGATATGACCATCCGCTTCGACGGTGACGCTGCGGTCGGGAAAGCAGTGGAGGACGCAATTGTCTTGGATGTTGGTGCCGTCCTCCAAAACGATACGGCCGAAATCGCCGCGTAGCGAGGCGCCGGGGCCGATATAGCACTGCCGCCCAATAACGACATCGCCGATAAGAACGGCCGTCGGATGGACATAGCTGGTGTGATCGACCTCGGGGGTCCGGCCCTTGAAGGTGTATACGACCGGACCTTGATCCTCGGTTGCCGTGGCCATGTCGGCGATCCTCGATTGCTGTTCTTGGGCGCGGACTCGCACGCGCGCGGCGGCGACACGTCCGTCGCGTCTATGCCGCCGCGGCTTCCCTGATCGCCCGCCAAATTCTTTGCGGGCTTGCCGGCAGATCGAAATCCTGAACGCCCACGGGGCCGAGCGCATCCATCACGGCACTCATAACCGCCGTCGTGCCGGCGATCGTTCCCGCCTCGCCCGCGCCTTTGACGCCCAGGGGGTTATGCGTACACGGCGTCTCCTCGTGATTGGAGACTTCGTAGAACGGCAGATCGCTCGCCCGCGGCATGGCGTAATCCATGAACGATCCGCTGAGAAGCTGTCCCGATTCGGGATCGTAGACGCAATTCTCGAGCAGCGCCTGACCGATGCCTTGGGCGAGCCCGCCATGCACCTGGCCCTCGACGATCATGGGATTGATGATACGGCCGAAATCGTCTACCACGACGTAGCGCTCGATTGTTGTCGCCCCGGTCATCGGGTCGATCTCGACCTCGCAGATCTGCGTGCCGTTGGGATAGGTGAAGTTTGCCGGATCGTAAAACGCGGTCTCGTCGAGCCCGGGATCGATCCGTTCCAGCGGGTAGTTGTGGGGAATATAGGCTTCGCGCGCGACTTCCTTCAGGCCGACTTCCCGGTTTGTGCCGACGACCCTAAACCGGCCGTCCTCGAACTCGATGTCGGAATCCTCGACCTCCAGCATGTGGGCGGCGATGTGCTTGGCCTTCGCAATCACCCTGTCGGTCGCGACCGCGATCGCCGATCCGCCGACCGCCGCCGACCTCGACCCATAGGTGCCCATGCCAAACGGAATCCGCGCCGTGTCGCCGTGGACAATCTCGATTCTCTCGAACGGAATGCCGAGCCGGGTCGAGACGATCTGTGCAAATGATGTCTCGTGGCCTTGACCGTGGCTGTGGGATCCGGTGAGGACGGTGGCGCTCGAATCGGGATTGATCCGAACCTGGGCCGATTCGTACAAGCCGACGCGCGAGCCGATTTTGTCGGAGCCGCCGGAAGGCGAGAGACCGCAGGCCTCGATATAGCACGAAACTCCGATACCCCTGAGCTTGCCGCGAGCTTTTGCCTCGGTCCGCCGCGCCTCGAAATTGGCGTAATCGATATTCCGCATCGCCATATCCAGGCACAGCGCGAAGTCGCCACTATCGTAGGTCATGCCGACTGGGGTCTCATAGCGCATCTGATCGGAGGAAATCATGTTGCGTCGGCGCAAATCGATGCGGTCGATGCCCAATTCACGCGCCGCCGCCTCAACCAGGCGCTCGACGACGTAATTGGCCTCGGGCCGGTCGGCGCCGCGATAGGCATCGACCGGCAGCGTGGTGGTGAATACACCCTTGACCTCGGCGTAGATATTCGCGGTCCGGTATTGGCCGGCGAGCAGGGTCGCGTAGAGGTAGGTCGGGATCGACGGGCCCCAGGTCGAAAGGTGGGCGCCAAGATTGGCCAGTGTCGATACCTCGAGGCCGAGGAAAATGCCGTTCTCGTCGAGCGCGAGCTCGGCGTCGGTGGCGTGATCGCGGGCATGAGCATCGGAGATAAAGGCCTCGGCCCGGGTCGAGTTCCATTTGACCGGCCGGCCACACTTGCGGGCCGCCCAGGTTACGATCACCTCCTCGGGGTAATGGTAGCATTTGATCCCGAACCCGCCGCCGACGTCGGGCGCGATGACCCGCATTTTGTGCTCGGAGACATTCAGGACGGAACTGCATAACAGCGTTCGGATGAGATGCGGGTTCTGGCTCGTCGTATAGAGCGTGTAATCGCCGCTATGGTCGTCGTAGCTGGCGATCGCCGCCCGCGGCTCCATCGGATTTCCGACCAGGCGCGTGTTGATCAGGTCGAGCGCCACGATATGCTTGGCCTCGGCGAAGGCGCGCTCGGTCGCCGCCCGATCGCCGATATGCCAATCGAAACAAATGTTGTTTTCGGCGTCATCGTGGACCAGGGGCGCTCCTAGTGAGACGGCGGCCTTGACGTCGACCACCGGGGCCCGTTCCTCATAGTCGACTTCAACGTGTTCCGCGGCGTTCATGGCGTCGTCGATCGACTCGGCAAGGACAACAGCGACCCCGTCGCCGACATGTCGAACCTTGTCGGTCGCGAGCGCCCAGCGCGGCGGCTCGACCATGGTTTCGTCATCCTTGCAGGTGATCTCCCAAATCGGCGGTATCGAATTGACGCCGTCGTCGCGCATGTCCGAGCCGGTATAGACCGCGACGACGCCATTCATTTGTTTCGCCGCGCTGGTGTCGATGTTCCGAATCGCGGCGTGGGCATGCGGTGAGCGGACGAAGATTGCGTGCACCTGGCGGGGCAATTTCAGGTCGTCGGTATAGCGGCCGCGGCCGACCAGAAACCGGCGATCCTCACGCCGCATCTTGCGATCGCCAAACCCGCTGCCACTCTCGGACTCGGGAATATTCCGGCGATCTGTCTCCGCACCGGTCATCGTGACTGCCATGTTCACCCCCCTTTTCTTATTATTCGTGTCGCGAATCCGAATGCCCGTGGCCGGTTCGTTCGATGTCTCTCCCGCCCAGACCGAAGCACCGCGGCCTCTGGCGCCGCTGACGGGGTCAGGCCGGCTCGCGGAAACTCGACATGCGGCCGCATGCTCACGCGCCGGGCGGCCCAGGTTGCCATGATGCCGCTCCGCGCCGCCGGCCCCTATTTCTGGACGAAGGATCCATTTGGCTGCTGGAAATAGGTGTTGGTGGGGGCCTTCGCAAAGATCTCGGCGGCATAGATCTTGCCTACCTCGGCCACGCTCACGCCCTGCTCGCGAGCTCGTTTTTCGTAGACCGCCTTGCGCTTCTGATTGACTTCGTTAGCCAGTGATTTGGCGGCACCCGGGGCATTCGCAGCCCGAACGACGACATAGCCGTCATACTTCTCGGCGAGGATGCCGTCGGCCCGATATTGGTCGAGCGACGCCTGGGCGTTGGCCGACGACGCGAAGCCGCCGGTCGCCAAGGTGACGGCCGCAATCAGGAGCAGAGAACGGAGCAAATATGCCATGGACCAGCCCACCTAGAAGATGTCCGGATTCTTCTCGATGTCTTCCTCAGCCTGCCTTTCGAGCTTCACACGGACCTCGGCATCGATCTTCACGTTGAGATTGATCGTGATCGGCTCTTTCGGCGCCTCGACACGCACGGTTGGCTCGCAGGCCGCGAGCACGACCGCTACCGCGACGGCCAAAACTACGCCATGCGCGCGGATGGTATGGATCGCTGTGGTAGACATCTCAAAGGCAAGCGTACGTTAGCTGTCACCGCCAAACAAGGGACTCATTGCACGGATTGAATTGCGTCCCGCAACAGGTCGGTCGAAAGGCCCTCGCCTTGCTGTAGCGCATCGAGTACCGGCTCGAGGTCGCCGCTCAGGGTGATGTTGAAGCGGAACGGATAACCTTCCAGGACGTCCGGATTTTGACCCTCCATCTGAATCGCCAGTTCGAGGTCGCCCGCGGTTGGCCGATCGATGCCGAGTCCGAGTAGCTTGTATTGAAAGTTTTCGAGAACCTGGACCATCAGTGCCACCTGCTCGCCCTGCTGCGCCAGCACGTCCCTGGAAGAACCGAGATCGACACGCAGAACGCCGCTCTCAGCGGCATCGAGCCGGCCCGCGGTTATTGCCACGCCGTCGGGGCCAAACCGTACCGGAATCGTGCCCGATAGATGACCGGTGCCGCTCAAGCCTTCCACCGCCCACTCCTCGAACAGCTGGGCCAGCGACAATCGACGCACCCGAACGTCGAACTCGCTCATCGCGGCGTCGAGCGGGATCCGGGCGTTGTCGATCGTGATGACGCCGTCGGCAAGCCGCCCCTCGGCATGCGCCAGTTCGACCATCGGCGTTCCCGCCGCGGAGACGACCTGGAAGCGTCCTGCGACATCCGCGATGGTAACGCCGGTGACGACCTTGTCGATCTTGATTTCCGTGTCCGGTTCCGTGGTTGGAGGATTGATGTCGGTGAACTTGATGGATCCGGACAGGCCTTGGACGCGAGCCGCCGGCATATCCAGTGACAACGCGTCGAACGAAATAGTTGCCGTACCGTTCATGTCTCTGCCGGCGCCGAACGAAAGCGCGGCGTCAGAGGTCACGGCACCCGAGACGTTCTTCAAGGTGGACAGACGAGGGCTGAGGTCGGCCGGCTGGAGGCCGCCTTTTTCGAATGCGAGGTCGACGGGACCGGCGGTGAGCTTGCCGCGCCCGTTGTCGAAGCGGTAGCGCGCCTTCAATGGGATGCGAGCCTTGCCGTTGGCCAACGAGGCACGGCCGGTGGCGTCGATCGCGTCCGTCTCGAGGGCCGTCTCAAATTCGATCGTCAGCGGTGAGGACAAAGTGGTTGCCGTCGTGTCCCGGACGACGGCGGACAACGTTCCGCGCGCCGGACCCGCGCCGCCGAAAGGTGTCGTGGCGCGGATGTTTTCGATCCGGATACCAAGTCCCGGAAAATCGATCATCGAGCCGTCGCTATCGATGCGGCCCGAAACCTGCTCGGCAGCCGAAATGGAGAGATCGATGGGACCGGCGGTGGCGGCGAATTCCAGGGCATCGGCGCCGTCACGCGCGATACTGCCGGTGATCGTTTTCGCGCCAGCGCGGATTTCGGCCTCGATCGTAGCGTCGCGATAGACCACGGATCCGCTCTCGAGCCGGAGGTCGACCGGGCGGTTGAGGCGCAGCGCCCCGAGCCTCGGCGGGCGGGCGAGGGACACATGCGCCGGTTCGAGCAGGGTCGCGTCGAGCGCGTCGCCACGACCTGACAGCTTTACGTTGCCGTCGAATGTCGTGGCCTCGAATCGATTGCCGCCGACCACAATGGCTTCGGCCGCTGCCAGAAGCGGACCCTCCAGGGCGTAGGCTCCGTCCCTCATCGATCCGCTGCCGCGCCAATCGAAGGATCCCTGCGCGATCGGACCGGCGGTCAATCCGCGGCCGGCGAAAACGGCGTCGGACACCGTCACCAGACGCGGCCGGTAGGCCGGATCGTGCTCGATCTCGCCCGTAATATCGGCACTGGCGGCGGTCTCGCCGCTCTCCATCAGAAATGCCAGTGCGATCCGGGCGGTGCCGCCGTCCTCGCCCGGCCGCCACAAGATCAGCGGCAGATCGGACGTGCGTTTTCCAAGCGACAGGCGGACCGCCCTGGTGTCACCGATAAAGTCACCCACCGCGCTGCCATCGATCGGTGCCAGCAAATCCGCGGCGATTTCCTCGGCGGCGATCGTGGCCGGAGCCGTCAGGTCGACGACAAGAGCGCCGTCGCGCGGCTCCACGGACAGGGCGGCCGACATGTCGATGCGGTCCGCGATGGTCGGGAACGAGGCCGCCGCCACGTCGATGCGGACCGTGATCTTCGCATTTTTTTCGAGCAGGGTACCTGGGTCGATGGAGCCGTCTGCTTCCAGCGGAATGTCGCCGTCGAACGTAGCCGATATCGTGCCGCTTTGGGGCGGGGACGAAAACCCGGCGGGCCAGGGCAAGGACGCCAGTGCCGCTTCGCCGTCGCCACCAATATCGAGGCGGAAACCGTCGGCGATGCGCGATACCGCGAGCGCGACATGTCCCTGCGCGTCCGGTCCGGTCAGATCTCCGTCGGCCTGCGCGACATCCGCTTCGGCCGACGGATCCGCCCAACCGCGGAACGCGATGGTCACCGGTCCGGCGCCCGTTCCGGTGAACACGACGACCGCGTCGTCGATGCTGATTCGCGGGAGAGCGCCTCCGTCTTCTTGGCCCCCGGGCTCGGCGGCGCCGTCCAAAAGCGCGAACAGACGGTCGAGCGCATCCGGCCTCGAGAGATCGATTTCGAGCGCAAGGCCCTCGATATCGACCAATCGAATGCGGCCCGAGAGCAGTTCGCCGAGCTCATATGATATGACGACCCGGTCGACCGCGGGGGCGCCGGCGCCAAGGTCGATGGATTCGATCACCGCGCCATCGGTGGCGAGGCGGGTCACCGAAATCCGTGCCTCGGGGAATCCGCGCCGGTCCAAAGCGTTTTCGATGACGTATGCGATAAGGCCGTGGCGGAAGAGCAAGACGGCGGCCAGGGCGACGACCACAAGCAGGCCTGCAACGAGCGTGATTCGACGGCGCCGGCTCATATGATAGTGCCTCGTTCACCCATTGTCCGGGTCTCCGCCATAGCCGCGTCCTGACGCGTCGATCCTAATCCATCGACCGTGAGACGGCGCGGAAAGTTAATCGGCGAACCGTGTCAACAATTCGGCGGCGAATTGCGACAGGGTGTCGTCGCGCGCGCCGAGGACGATGATACGGTCACCCGAACGGGCTATTTCCGTCACTTTATCGCCGCATGCGGCGCGGTCGGCGAAGGCATGAGCCTCGCGGCCGCGGGCGATGACACCCCGGACGATGTCCCGGCTCGACACGGTGCGCTCCACGGTGCCGCCGAAATAGACCGGTTCGGGCATGATCAGGATGTCGTCGGCGCGCATGCCGCCTACGAAGCAATCGATGAATTCATTCTTCATCAGCCGCAACGGGCCGAAGCCGTGGGGCTGGAACATAAGAATCAACCGGCCCGGAAAATCATGAAGCGTGGTGAGCGTCGCCGTGATCTTGTCGGGGTTGTGGGCGAAATCGTCGATCACCGTGATGCCCTTTGCCGCACCGACGTAATCGAGGCGTCGCCGGATACCGGTGAATTCGGCGAGCGCCCGGGCGGCGGCGTCGAAGGCGATATCCGCGGCGCGAACGGCGGCGAGGGCAGCGAGAGCATTGGCCGCATTGTGTCGTCCCGGCATCGCCAACCGGATTCGGGCCATCGATCCCGACCTCGTTTCCGTTACGCGAAAAGCGATGCCGTCCGGCGCCGGCTCGAAATCGTCGGCGAACAAATCGGCGCCTGAATCGGCCATGCTGCAGGTGATCGTACGGTCCGGCGAGAGCTGCGCGGCGATTTCAGCGGTCTCGTCGTTATCGAGATTCAAGACCGCTTTCGCCGCCGTCCCGACGAAATCCCGGAACAACTGGCGCAGTTCCGGCAGCGGTTTGTGGTCGAAGGCGATGTTATTGAGCACCGCTATGCTTGGCCTGAATCGGGCGATCGAGCCGTCGCTTTCATCGACCTCGCTGACGAACGCCTCGCCACCGCCGATAACGGCGCTGGCAAACGGCGCGTTCGGAGTGACGAAGTTGTTCATCACCGCGCCGTTCATGATCGTCGGGGCGTGACCGGTGGCATACAAGATCCAGCCGATCATTCCGGTCGTCGTCGACTTTCCGCTGGTGCCGCCGACGGCGATGCCGACGGGTGCCGCATTGAACAGCTCGGCCAGCAGTTCGGCGCGGGTGGTCCGAGCGGCGCCGACACGGTTCGCCGCCGCCACGTCCGGCACCGTGTCCTCGACCGCGGCCGATGCGACGAGGATTGTTTCCGGCCGGGTAACCCCGGTGCCGTCCTGAGGGTGAAGCCGAATTCCCTGAGCACGTAGAAAATCGAACTTATGTGTGGTCCGTCCTTGATCGAGTGCACGATCCGATCCCGCCACGTCACACCCCTTCGCGCGCAGGATCATCGCCAGCGGCAGCATGCCGCTGCCGCCGATGCCGCAGAAGAAATAGTGTTTTTCCTGATTCATCGGCTATAGCTAGGACATGTCCTTGGGTTCGGCAAAATCCGGCGAAAGACAGGCGCCCGCATGAGCGAACGCGATATCAGAATAGGCGTTGTCGCGCCCGGCTCGCGCATTGAGCCGATTGTCGCCGAGCGGGTCAAGGCTATCACGGCCGACCGTTATCCGCGCCGTGACGTCGACATCCAGTTCCACCCGCAATGCTTCCTCGATTCGGGTCATTTCGCCGGCGACGACGCGATTCGCATGGAGGCCTTGGCCGAGTTCGCCAACGATCCGCGTTTCGATGCGCTGTGGTTCGCGCGCGGCGGGTACGGGTCATGCCGCCTGATCGAAAGGCTGCTGCCGAAGCTATCGGGCGTCGCGCGCGAAAAGGCCTATCTCGGCTACAGCGACGCGGGCATCATCCTCGGCGGGCTCTACAACGACGGTTTTGCTCGCCTGGCCCACGGACCGATGGTCACCGACATCAGTCGCGCGGGCGGCGAGGCAGCGATTGTGCGGGCGCTCGCCTATCTGGTCGATGGCGCCGCCGACACGCTGGAGCCGACGGTCACCGCCGCGACCAAGACCGCGGCGTTCAACATCGCGATTCTGAGCTCGCTGATCGGCACGCCGTTTCAGCCGGATTTAACGGATCATGTCCTCATGCTCGAAGAAGTCGGCGAGCATATGTACCGGATCGATCGGTCGCTGTTCCACATCACCGGCAATCCGGCGATTCGAAACGTCGCCGGGATCAAACTCGGCCGCTGCAGCGACATCATTCCGAACGACCCCGATTTCTGCCAATCCGAGGAAGAGATCACGCGGCATTGGTGCGGTGTCGCGGGCATCCCCTACCTCGGCCGCGCCGATATCGGTCACGACGTCGACAACAAGATCGTCCCCTTTGGCGGGCTGTCTCCCGGCTGACCGGACGGACGGCGTCGCGGGCCTTTGTGCGGGGTCGCTAATGGTCCGTGCGGGAGCCGGATCACTTCTTCTTCACGACCTTCTTCTTCGGTTTGGTCTTCTGCTTCAAGATGACCTTATTCGTCGGCTTGACCTTCTTTTTCACGTTGACCTTCCGCTTCACCACGATCTTGTCGGTCGGCTTCTTCTTCGGCTTGGTCGGCTTTTTCGGCTTGGTCTTGAGCGCCTCGCGGCCGTCCTTGATGCGTTTTTCGAGCTCGGCGATCCGGGTCTCGTTGACGCGAATTTCCACGTCAAAGCGCTTGATCGCTTCGGCGCGCGCCTTCTTGAGGCCGGCGACCCGCCCCTTGAGCCGGCCGACGACCGAATCCTGCTCGCGCAGGACGAACTCGGTGCTCATTTTCCGGCCCTTGGTGGCCGTCTCCATATGTTCACCGACACGCTTTACGAGATCCTGATGGGATTTCAGAATCTGTTGGATCGTCTTGGTTGCCATGGTGTTTCTCCCGTTCTCGCGTCGCCGCGCTATGCCGTGTGTCGATGGCGGTTCACACCGCCGTCAGATTGAAGTCGCCTTCCGGCGTCGGGAAGTCGACGAGCTGGGTCGCGCCGCCGCGCGTTATGTTGCCAATGAAAACGCCCCGTGTGCTGCCGAAATCGACCGAGTTGATCTGCGCGAGGGCCTTGATCTGATTACCCATGACCACGGCGCGGCGCCCGGTCAGGCGCACCGTCGCGGCCTGAGCGCCGGCCTGCCCGCCGAGGTGAAAACAGTAATTGTTGCTGAAGAACACGCGCTCGAATCGAACCGCGAAGGTTTGACCGAGGGCGAATTCGTGGAATTCGACGAGCGCGGAGCGTCCGGGGCCGATGAATTTGTTGTTGAGGACCTGGGCGGGAAAGCCGAACGCGAATTCGCCCGACGTATATTCCAGATAGCCCAGGATTCGCAGCGCCCGGTGTTCTTGGTTGGGGTCGAATCCGCTGGTCATGTCGGAATAGGTCACCTCGTTGCCTTCGATCCGGCATTCGAGTACGACGAAACCCCAGATCCCTGTCGCCAGCGGTGCGGTCTGGGTGCCGTCCGCGGAGATCCCGGTATTGATGATTTCGCAGGATTCGATCTGGACCTCGCCGAGGGCGAAGACGAGCCCGATGCCAAGCGCGCCGAACGGCGTCGACGCCGACCCGCAGGAGACGATTCTGTTGCGCGAGATCATCGTCGTCCCCTCGAGCTGGGCCCCGAGGACGCCCCACCAATCGAGGCTCTCGATGCGGTTGCGGTCGATGGTCAGGGCCTGTTGGCCGACCGCCGATATGCCGGCGAGGCCACCGGCGAGGATGTTTGCTTCGACGCTATTCCGCTCTCCCTCGTTGAGGTTGATCGCCGCCTGCGCGTTGACCAATCGATTCGCGGCGACGCGCCCATGCGTGACCTGGGACAGTGTGATGCCGAAACGCACGGGGTCCCCGGCGCTCTCGAGGCGGTTCTCGACGATTTCAGCGTCCATGCATTGCTGGATCAGTATGCCATCCTGGGGTCCGGCCAATCGGTTGTTCGCGACGGTGGCGCCATCGCCGTGGCCGACCGCGTTGTCGGCGTCGAGACCGACCTGGATCGCGAGCGGACGGTCCTCGCCTTGTTGGCCGGCGGGGACATAGGTCAGCCAATTGTGCTCGATCGCACAATTGGTTCCCGACGCCGAAATGCCGCCATAGGCCGCCGAGCTGTAGCTCAGGCGGTTGTCGAGAATGCGGCAGGCGCTGGCGGCCACGAAGATGCCGAAAGCCTTGACGTCGCCCGTAGGTTCCATGGTGGCCACCCGCTCGATGCGGTTGCCCTGGATCAGCGAGCCGGACGCCAGCGAAAACGGGAATTCCGCGAACGGGTCATTGGCGAGCACGATTCCCATGACGAAACCGGAAATCTCGTTGCGTTCGACACGCGAGTCTCCGAACGCGTCCTCGAGCAGGATGCCGGTATTGCCCGCTTCCGTGTTTTGAACGATGCCGCCGGATACGACGTTGTCGAGAATGCGCAGGTCGGTCGAATCGGTGTCCACCCAAACCCCATTGAACGTATTGCCGAGGGTGCAGTCGGACACTTCGACGCCGAATCCGGACGCGATCCTGACTGCGGCGATGGGCAGGAAGTTCGTCGATGATACCCCGCAATGCCTCAACGCCGTTCGTTCGCCGTTGCCGAGCGAGACGATGGCGAACAGCTCCGGGTCGGTGTTTGAGCCGCCCTCGTATCTGAACTGGATGCGTTCGATCGTGGTATCGGTGAGCCGCGTTCCCAACGGGTCGAGGACCCGGAGCAAGGTAACGCCGTTGCTGCGCCGAACGACGGCGCCGCTGCTTTCGCCATGCAGCATGACGTTCGAGCGCTCGATGCGGATCGTGCTGTCGATGTCATGGATGCCGGGCTTGAGGCATACGCAGCCGCCCTCGTCGGGCAGGGAATCGAGCGCCGCCTGGATGCTCTCGCCCGGATGGACCACGACGGTGCAGCACCCGGTGCCGCCTTGCGGAAAACAAACACGGCAATCGAGCGGCTCACCCTCGAACTCCTCGCCGTCGTAATCGACCACCGCCAGTCGGCAGAAGTGGTGGTGGATGCCGCATGGCGGCGCGATCTCGAGGTGCTCGACCGTGGCGTCGGCAGTGCGGGCGGCGAAGACCCAGAAATCGCCGCTCCGCAGGCGGTCCGTCGGGGCGCTGTCGAAGGTGATCTGGACGCCGTCCTCGAGGATGATCGATGTTCCGGCGGCGGGCACCGGAATGACGCCCGTCGCCCCCAGCGCATCGAGGTCGACAAGCTCGGCCCCATCGGTATCGCTCACCGCACCCGACTGGTCCCAGCGGCGGACGCGGGTGTGACGCTCGGGGTCGGTCTGGTCCTGGGCGTTGACCGGGAACAGGCCCGCCGGCAAATCCTCGGTCAGGGTGATGGTCTGATCGGCGTCATCGACGACATCGATCTGGCGGATGATTCCCGGCCCGTCGGCAAATTCGAGGTTGTCGTCGCTGATCTCGACCCAGTCGCCGTTGTTGAAACGGAGCACCGAATCGCGGTTGGTGCGGACGACGTGCAGGGTATCGAGGGTGGCGATGCCGGTCACCGTGCTGGCCACCGTGCCGTTGGTGCGCGACCACTTGAAGGTCGGCGCGCCGGTTTCGCTGCCGTCGTGGATTTCGACCCGATAGAGCCGGTTCTCGAGGCCCTTGTAGCCGCCGGTGGGCGGCACCAGGCACGGGTTCTCCTCGCCCGGAACGTCGACCTCCGTCGTGCTCAGCCGGCCGCCCGAAGGCGCGATCACGTCGAGCCAGTCCGGGATCTCTTCGGGCGGCGTGGCGCAGGTGACGTCGTCGCCGATATCGGCGTGGATCTTGACCTGCCACGCGGTCTGCAGGCGCGTTGTGGTGTCGACACCGACCGCGACTTCGACCAAACCATCGTCTTCCAGGTAAGTCACTTCGCGCTGCCAGACATCGAGATAGACGAGATGCCGGCCGGAATCGAGGTCGTCGGTATCAACGTCGGGCTGATAAAGCTGGGGCGAGAACGGCGT
Source organism: Alphaproteobacteria bacterium (assembly GCA_024244705.1). Taxonomy (NCBI): domain Bacteria; kingdom Pseudomonadati; phylum Pseudomonadota; class Alphaproteobacteria; species Alphaproteobacteria bacterium. Next base: position 163,373 of record JAAEOK010000073.1, on the reverse strand, counting down.
CGCTTCGGTGCCGCGCTCTTCGGCGAGAATGCGGTCGAACTCAACGATGCCGCCGCCGTGGTTCTCGGCCAGCAGGCCATCGACATACATGCGGCCGGGGCCGATTTCGAGCGAACCGCCATTGTTGATGATGCGGAAGCCGTCCGGCGTTTCCTTGGGATAGCCGCAGCGGCCGACGATATCCACCGTTTCGGCCCGCCACCGCCGGTCGAGGAGCTCGGTCTGCTCATTCCAGTCGGCGTCGAGCTGGACCCGGCCTTGCTGCATCAGCACACCGGCGAAATCGTTGCCGGGGTCGAATCTCTTGCGGCTGTAGTCACCACTCATGGCGATTCCTCCTCGTGGTCATGCGGCCGATACTGGTTCCGGCGAAATTCGTTCATGTCGCATGAAAGATCCCCGCTTCCAGGCCGAGGCGCAGGTACTCGTCCAGGCGAATTCGAATATTTGCCTCCCGCTGGGGCTGAAACAGCTTGTGGAAGGCGCCCATTTCCGCCTCGTCGTCGGCACCGGTGCGGATTTCCACCGGGCAGGACGGTGCCAGCTGGCCGTAGTCGGGCGCTCCATAACGCCGTCCGGCGAGCCGGGGTTGAAGGCTGAGTCGGAGGGCGTTGGCGATTCGCGCTTCCTCGATTTCGTCGAGCGTCGGGTTCTTCTTCTTGGCTTCGTCGATGGCCATGCGGATCGCCAGGCTCGGTTGGCAGCGATAGCGTCGCGGCACGCGCGATCCCGGCGGGACATAGGAATACCTGACGCACCCTTGCTGCTTGCGCTCGGCGCGAACCGGGGCGGTCCAGCTATCGCCTTCGCCGAGGCGGGCCATGAAGATCGTGTTCGAGGCGAGTTCCATGAGTGCGGTATGGACCTTGCCGATGACCGTGCTGTTCTCGATCTGCAGGCGGCCGCCGGCACCGTCGCCGTCGATGCCGGCGAACGCGACCTGGTCCGGCTCGTTGGCGTCGACGATGCTGTTGCGGATCCGGACCTCGGAGTCGGGCATCACCCGCAAAGCGCCGATGATGCAGTCCTCGATCTCGACGACTACATTGCGCGCGCGGACGATCAGGCTCGGCGCTCCCGAATTGGTCGGCATGCCGCGGGTGGTCAAACCGCGTCCCGGGACCAGCGTGCAGTGGCGCAGCCGCAAAAGGCGCAGGGCGTTGCCGCCCGCCGCCATGACCCGGAGCCGGCCGCCGGTGATCAGCAGGCCGTTGAGATTGACCTCGCTGTCGGCGCCGCCTGAGATGTCGAGATTGCCGGCCAGTTCGAGCGTCGGACGATGCTCATTGGCGGCCCGAATCTCGAGACGCCGCCCGGCGTCTACTTGGATCGCTGGCGTTTCGACATAACGGGCACTGTCATTGATCTGCACCGCGCCGCCGGCGGTTAAGGCGGCGGCGGAGTCCTGGATCAACGCCGGCGCGGTAATCTCGTCGACCGGTTGTATCTCGCGCTCGAACGATGCCGCACGCTCGTATTCGCCGCCGCCGGTATCCGCGCTGAATCCGTAATGGAACCTCGCCTCCACGGTCGTCGGTGGCGGCTGATTCAGCGGGAAGGCGACGCGGCCGAGGACCGGATCGATGGCGACCAGGTTCTCCGGATGATGGGCCCAGGCTCCGCCGCCGGCGTCGGCCAGGTTGCAGGCCTCGACCTCCGCGATTGGCACGTCGGCGCCGTCGGCACGGATAACGATACTGAGGTCGCGGCCATAATAGGCGGCGAGATTGGCGTCCAACACCCGCCGGCTGATCGCCTCCGGAACATTGATCGGCTCGGCCAAATGAGTGATCTCGTCTTCGGTCTGCGGCCGGTTGAAAAGCGGTGTGTCGTTTCCCAGCGGGCTCAGCATGAAGCGCCGGTCGTCGACCGCCACCGCCGGCGTGTCGGTCAGTGGATAGGCGCCGAGCCGCCACAGAAAAATGCCGATATTGGGTATGTTGTAGCGGCCCTCGCCGCTCGCGATACGCCGCACGTCGACGGTATGGGCGAGGCTATCGAAGGCGCCATTCAGGCGCTCCAGCGGCTCCCACCGGCGCAGATTGGGCGCATACCAACTCTCGGGCCGGACATGGTTCATGTATTGCGTCCAGGCCAGTAGCTGAAAGTACTCGACGACCCGGGCATCCCACCCGCTGACGTCGCGGGCGAGCTGCTCGAGCACCGCGGCGGTGCCCTTGCGGCGGCGGTACCCGATCGTGTTGGCGACGTCGGCGCGCCGGCTGACGACTTTCTCGACGCCATGCAATGTCCGGTTGCCGACGAGGTCGCCGATATAGGGAACCACCCATTCGGCGGCGGTCTCGATAAACAGATCGTCATGGAGCTGCTCGATATTCTCTTCGACCACGCCGACCTGTTCGGCGATGACCTCGATCAGTGCCCGCAGACGGTGGTCCCGCTCGGCATCGCGAATCCGGTACAGCGCGGGCAGCAACTCATAGAGCGTTTGGGCGTCGAACCTCATGTCATTTCACTCAATTGATCGAGCGGCGCGGCATGCAGGGTCAAGAGTTCGGACGCCGACAGACCGCCGGCGCCGTCGTCGATCGGCCGATCAGCGAGCAGCCGGTGGTTGAGTTTCGAAAAGGTGCCGGTGCGGTAGAGTTTGTCGATATCGGCGGCGATGACGCCGGCGACCGCCTGGATCACCGCATAGACTTCGCTCAACATGATCGGCTGACCGAACGCACGGGCATCGAACGAAAAGGCCGCGCGCATTGCCTCCTCGATCGCGGCCAGAACCTTTTCGGCGAGATGGTCGGGGTCGACCTTGATCTTGACCTTGAGTTTGAAAAATGCGGGACGGTAAGTCGCGATCTGGATCGGCACCTGAGGGTCGCCGGCCAGGCGAAGCGCGTCCAACAAGCCGTCGTGGGTGCTGCCGCCGGGCTCGACTGCTGCGCCGTCCGGCCCGGCCACGGTCAGGAACACGCCGCGCGCCCGCCCATCCCAGGTCCAGGTCGCCAGCGACTTGCGTATCCCGGCGTAGGCGCGGGCGAAATCCTCGTAATCCTGGAGCGACACCGCGCGATCGAGCGTCAACACCGTCAACGGCGCGTTGCGACGCGCGTCCTCGCGGGCTTCCGGATCGTCGCCGCCGTCCGTGGCCTCGGGGTTCAGCACCTCCTTGACGCCGAGCGGCCGGGTCATCAGTAGGTTGAGCTGGCCGGCCTTGAGCCGCCCAGCGAGGCCGATGCCCTTGCGGTAGCGGGCGACCACGTTGCTGTCGCCGGTCGGCAGGCGGGCGCCGTTGATGCCATCGCCCATGATCACACTTGTCTTGCCGTCGTCGTCCCGTCGGGTCACATAGCTGCGGTCCTGCGGCCCGGCGCCGAAAAGCGTCGGTACTTCGTGCCAGCGTACGTCGTTGACCCGCACCTCGAGCGTTGATTCGGTGCCGCCCGGCGTCGCCGCGGTGACGTGGGTCAGCGGCGTCTGACGCAAGGCGAAGCGCGGATAGGTTCGGCCGGCATCGCCACTGCCGAGGATCTCGCTGACGGTCTCGCCATGGGTCGCCGGCACGACGTTGGCATTGATGGCCACCGCGTCGGGCACATAGGTGTGCGTGAGATCCTCATTCAGCGTCAGCGTGGTATGGGCGCCGTCCTGGATATCGTCGATGACGGCGATCTCCCGCATCGGCTCGACCGCATCATCGGCGACCACCTCCGAAATCGCGATGGCCTGTCCCTTTCCCAGATCATCGTAGACACCGTCGAGGACGATCGTGTTGCCGGTTATCGCGCCGACGATCGGCGCTTCGGCAAGCGTCAGCTGTTCGGCCTGGGCGTAGACCGCCATCTCGCGGAAGACGCTCAACGAGGAATCGCTGGCGTCCCGCCAATCCGCGCTGAGTTCGAGGTGCGTCGCCCGGCCGCTCATGCCGTACTTGGCCGGCGAGCGCGTCCGCACGGTCTCGGCGGTGCAGAAAATATGGCGGCGGTCGCCGGCGCTGTCCGGATCCTCGCGATCGATGACGACCCAGCTATCGGTCAGAATCCCGTCATAGACATTGTCGAGGGTCAATTCATCGTCGTGCTCGCCGCTCAGGTTCCACTCGCCGAAGGTCGCCACACCGTCTTCGGAGACCGAGGTGACTCTGAGCGGCGCGTTGTTGCCGAACGGCGCCGCCCTATTTCTGAGCGCGAACGCGCCGGCCTGGCCGCTCGTCAACGGCGTCGGCGACTGGTTGCTCGTCTCCAACTCAACGCGGGTCATCTCGGCCGGGCCCGCGGCCCCGGATACGGCGGCGGCATCCGGAAAGCTCACCGTCTCGACGCGGCGCAGCGCGGCCTCGAGCCCGCCGCCGCCGGCCGGCGCGACGATCAGCACCCGGCCGCCGACGGCGAGGCCGCCATCACGGCCGGCCAACCAGATGACCGATGCACCCGCCGATAAAGTCTGCGGTTGGCTGGCGCGGGCCTTGATCGCGTTCCACCGGGCACGGGCCAAGATCGGTTCCGTGGTCTCGAAGGTCTGCGGCACTTCATCGGCCCCCGGCGTGCTTTGCACCTTGGTTCCCGCTTCGACCGTGACTTCCTCCGGCGCCCCGGGCGTCGTTTCCAGGGTGAAGGCGAGGAACGCGTTTGCGGCCACGCCGGGGCTGAGTTCGTAGCCGATCAGCCGCGCCAGTTCGAGCAGCGACCGGCGTTCGGTCGCGGTCCGCAGATAGCCTTCGTTGGCGATCCGCTCCTGGTAAAAAGTCAGGACGTCGGCGACCGTGGCCCAGCCGTCGAGGAGGGCGATCGAAAAATCGTCGGCGTCGCGCGTCCGCAGATCGGCGAGTGCGGGCAGGTCCGACGCCGACAGCCGCGCCACCATGCTGTCGAGGAAGCGGGCATGGGTGCCCGTCCGATACCCGATTGCGGTGAGGCCGGGGCGGTTCTCGATCGCTACCGGCGTCGCCGCCGTTAGGCCATCGGCGCAGCCGCAATCATCGAGACCGCGGAGGGGCATGTCGGTGCCATTCATTTGCCACCTGCCAGGTTCAAGCGGAAACGTCCGTGCTCCGCAAAGTTGGGGTCGTTGTCGAGGCGGGCGATTTCGAGGCGATCGATATCAATCTTGCCCTTGATCAGCGGTATCGGATCCTCGGTTCCGAGCCGCCGGAAAGTCTTGATCTTCACCGAATCGACGCCGGCGACCGCTTGGGCCGCGGCATAGATCGGGCTGACATAGACCGTTTCGCCGAAAACGAATTTGTCGGGATGGAACAGGCCAACGCGTCCGTCGGGTAGCGCGCGGCTTCCCAGGACATTCAACAATTCCCGCCCTACATCGCTGCGCAGATAGTCGGGGCTGACGCAGATATCCATTTCGATATCGAGCGGCACGAAGTGCGGCCCGTCGACTTCGAGGTCGTACCCGGCCATGCGATAGCGCTCGACGTGGTTGCGAATCTCGGCTTCGAAGTCTTGGTCGACGGCCAGCCCGGCGAAGCGGTCGATGGTCAGGAAGACCGTGTGCCAGCTGCCGGACCAGCGAAATGTCGCGGCCGCCATTTGAACCTCGGCGTGACGCTCGGTCACCGCGGCATAGTCGGCCGGGGTCACCGCCCGCTCCTGAATGCGAAACGCACTCGGTGCGCGTTGCCGGACGTCGTCGATCGATTCGGGCTCGACCCCGCCGCGGGCCGGCAGCGGGTTGCGAACACCGATGATTGCGGTATGCGGCGACACGATGTGCGCGATCGCCTCGGCGCCGACATTGCCGGCTCGTCCGTTGCCGACCCGGTAGGTCGCCATGAAACCGGTCCCCGGCTCGGGCCGGGCACCAAGCCGGTCGTCGCCCAGCCTCAGGCGCGCGGTCAGGTCGGACTCGATCTCGACGACGAATTCCCGGGCATTGGCGGCCGAGCTCAACAGGTCGCGACGCGCCTGCCAGACCGCGCTGTCGGCGCCGAGCGTGCTCCTCAGCGACACTTGGGGCGACACATCGCGGAGCGGCCAGGCCATCGCCTCGGCCGCCGGCCGCGCCGCATCGTACGGCGCCGCATGGGTGACCGGCGCCTCCTTCAGGAGCGGGCGAAACCGCGGCGGGATCGGGTCGCGGTCGAATTCCTCGCACGGGTCGCAGCGCGTATCGGCGAGGTAGAGCGCGAACTCGGGCACTCGCCCCAAATCCTCTTCCGAAATCGTCAGGCCATGGTCGGCGAGGACGATATTGCCGCGCGCCAAAGCGGCGTCATCGATGTAACGGCTGCCGTGCTCCTCGTCGGTGCGCGCCGAAACGGTGAGCGCGAACGGCAACGCGTCGGCCCGGTCCCAGAATATTTCGGTGATCTCCTGACCGGTCAGGGGATCGGCCAGCGGCGCGCCCGCCTCGCTGTTGATGACGTCGGTCAGGCGCACCGCATGGCGATGGCTGGGATCGGCGTCGGCGCCCAAGCCGGTCAGCGGGCCGCGCACCTCCTCCAGGATCAAGACCTCGCCGACCCTTAGATTCGGAAAGTGGCCGCGCAGCGTCGCCCAAGTGGCGCCGCGCGGTAGACAGCATTCGCGGTCGGACCAGGTGTAGAACGGCAGTCCGTTGTGGAGGGCGAACAGTTCGTCCACGTCGTGCAGTGTTTCGAACGCCTCCTGGGCGGTGCCGTAGACCTTGGGGTCGTCGGGCAGCGCCGCCGGTTGGCCGGGCAGGCGCGTAAACAGCCTGGTGCCGCCGGGCAGCGCGGGCGGCGCTCCCGGCACGTTCTGGGTCACGTCGGCGCCGACCGCCACTTGGACCCAGGCTCGCGCGTTCGAGCCGTCGCTGATGAAATAGTCGATCAGGCGGGCGTGGCGGCGAACCGATATGCGACTTCGCGCCGTGCCGAGATAGGCTTCGGTGCCGACCGCGTCCTGATGATAGCTGAGATGGTCGCCGACATGGGCGAGGAGCTCGACCAGGGCAATGCCGAGATCCGCCGGGTTGCGCTCGCGCCAATCCGGCGCGATCAAGGCGAGGCGGTCGAGGATCAGCCGGCGGAAGCTGGCATAGTCCTTGGCCAGGTAGTCGATTCTTGGCTCGTCCCGCTCGTCGGGCGGGCACTCGCACGGCGGATCGCAATCGAAATCGCTTGGGCACTCGACCTTGAACGAGAACTCGACCGCCGACAGCATGGGGTCGAAATCCACCGGTGGGCGGTCGTCGGTCGGCCCCCGAACCAGCCGCACAAGGTAGGGCGAGAAATCGCCGGGCCGGTCGACCTCGATCGTCAGAACGGTGGCCTCGTCGCCGGCGCCGAAACCGGCGTCGAGGACGACGATGCCGGTGACCCGTTCGCCGCCTTCGATCCGCACGTTGTCGGGCGTGAAGACAACGCCGCCGGGGTCGTTGATCAGGTGGACGAAGAGAAAGCGCTGACGATCGCCATCGGCGGAGGCGTCGAGGTCCAGTACTTCGACGAAGTCGATCCCGTTGAGCGGGCCGCCGCGGACCTCGGTGCGGCGCCGTTGATCGCAGCAGAAATACTTCATGCCGGGCCTCCGCCGATTTCGAACTCGGCCTCTTCGCGGGCGCCGCTCAGCCGCACGACATAGGTGATCCGCGCGGTCAACCGGGAATCGTCCGCCTCGACCTCGACCGCTTCGACCGTGATGACGTCACCGAGCCATTCCTGCAATGCGCCCTGGACCAGAAACTGGGTCGTCGATGCCAGCTCGTCGCTATTGGGCGCGAAGACCAGTTGCAAAAGGCCGCTGCCGAAGGTCGGCCGATTGACGCGCTCGCCCGGCGTGGTGAACAGCACCTGCTCGATCATGTCGCGGATATGATCGTCGCGGCCGGTCTGTGCGGTGCGCCCACGGCTGTCGAAATGGAAGGGGAAATCGAGTTGCGCCATGATTACATCCCGGTGACGCGCGGTTGGACGACGACCGCCATCAAGGGCGTGCCCGATGGCGCGCAGATGGCCTGGCTGTCCTGCAGCAAGAGCGGCACGCCGAGCGACGTGACCCGCACCGCCGACGTCACCCACGGCGCGGTCACGCAGGGGCCGTTGGCGCCCGGCGGTGGCGGTAGGGTGCAGCCGGCGACCACATAGGGCGCCGCCCGGGTCACCGTCGCCTGGCCGCTGACCAGCACCCGCGGATTGGGGACGGTCGGGGTCGCCTGCCCGGCGTGGGCACAGGTCACCGTGGCGCCGACATGCAACAACGGGCCCGGCATCTCAGGACCTCCTTCCTTTGGCTGTGGTCGGGATGAGCGCGTTCATAGGACGGTCAAGGCTCCCAGGTTGATGTCCACCGAGGCGCCGACGAGATTGATTTCGGCGCCGCGGCCGTTGGAAATACGGATGCCGACATCGGTGATCGAAATCATCGCGCCGGTCGCCGTCATCAATTGGATGCCGCCGGTCGGGCCGGGTACGTCGCTGACCACGATGCCGTTCAGCAACGGGGTCTGCAGGGTGAGCCCGGGGACCGCAGGTGGCACCATGCGGGACAGCCCGGGAACTTCGGCCGCACTGCCCCAGAACCCGCCGACATAAACCGGATAGTCGGGGTCGCCCTGCTCGAATTCGACCCAGACCCCGGCACCGATCATCGGCACCGCGAACATGCCGGTCTGGATGCCGGCCACCGGCGCGCACGGCATGGCCCAGCTCGACAGCATGATGTTGGAGACGTCGGGGACCATGACCTGGATGCGGCCGATCTGCATCGGGTCGACATTGTTGATCACCGTGCCCCGGTACTTGCCGAGGAATTTCTGCGGTTCGGTCATGCCGGCACCTTGTCCAGGGTCGAGATCAGGCCGTTCCGGGTCAGCGTAAAGTCCTGTTTGTAGTCGCCGCGTTCGATCTTGTGGGTGACGCTCGAGACGTAATAGAGGCCGTCGAACGCCGCCCCGGCACCGCGCAGGCCGACCAGCTTTCGCGCCTTGAGCACGCGGCCATAGCGCAAGACGTCGAGGCTGCCGGTGGCCGATGCTGCGTCGCTCGACTTGGCCGCCTTGGCGAGACCGATCGCCGCCGCCCGGATCGGGCCCAGCTTGGCGGTTCCGGTGATCGGTTCGATCTGCTTTGGGATCGGCGGCACCGCGCCGAGCGGTGGGTTGAGCGGCGTGATATCCGGAATCGGTATCGGAATCGGTACCTTGGTTTCCTGATTCTGGATGAACAGGACCGGCAGGGCTTTCGATTCGCTGTCGAAGTTGAAACTGATCGATTCGACGTTGGCGTGGGCATCCATGTCGACGTTGAGCGCCGGCTGCGGCTTGCCGACCTTGATGGCGGGCCCCCAATAGGCAACGCTCATGCCCGGCTCCGGCCCGGCGTCGACGTAGAAGACGTAGCCGACCTCGTCGGCCAGCGCCTTGATATAGGCGAGGTCCTTGCCCTGCTGCCGGGGGATGCGATCGGTGGGGATCGGAATGTCGATGAGAATGCTCGGGATGACCATCGGTACGACGCCGAGGAACGCGTATTTGGCCAGGATCAACAGGACGCGCGCCTCCGCCGGCATCGCCGGGTAGGGGATGCCGCTGAAATCGATGTAGTCCATCACCCGGCTCAGATCCTCGCCGGTCACGGTCAAGGTGGTCTTGCCGCTGGCGTCGCCGCCGCCGATCTCGTGATTGGTCATGACGCCGTCGATCAGGACCTCGGCGCTGCCGTTGAGGGTGGCCACCAGGACCACGCGAATGAGCGGTATCGGCGCCCCGCCGGAAAGCAGGAACAGGGTGTGCAGGGGCGACCGGGTACTGAGCTCGAAGGTGAGCTGGAACACGCTTGGGCCCTCGGTCGATGTCGTCACCTTGACCGCGGTCAGCGCATCCAACACCTCCCGCGAGACCGCCACCGGGATGGCCGGCCCGATCAACAGCGACAGATAGAGGCCCTTATTCATTCGGCGCCCCCGGTATGCCCTCGGGCAAGGTTATGCGGAGCCGGCGGCCGATGGCTTCGATGAGTTCATTGGGCCGGATCGCGCCGTTGGCATCGCACAGCTGCCAGAATTGCTCGGGGTCGCCCAGATAGAGCGCGGCGAGATTGTCGAGCCGGTCGCCGCCGACCACGCTGTGCAGTTGGAGCAGCGCGAACCGCTCCGCCGGCGGCACGAAACGCCGGCGCAGATAGACGGTCTTGTTGCCGTCGGCGTCCTCGATCGTCGCCGCCTCGATGCCGTGATAGCGGCTGGTCGCGGGGAATCGCTCGGGTGCCAGGGCGGCCGGCGAAAACAGCTCTTGCAAGGCATCGGTCATGAGATCGCTCCTATCCCGAGAGTCGACAGCGAGACGCCCTTGCCCTTCTTGGCGAGGCTCTCCTTCTGCTGCAGATAACTCATGAACAGGCTGCCGCCCTTGTGGGCGAAACCGAGGTCGTCGATGCTGAGCACCCGCATGCCGAGACTGACCTTGGCGCGGATCGGATTGAGCATCGGATCGAAAGCCTCCTCGGTGACGCTGAAGTCGGTCAGCCGTACCGGCAGGATTCGGGTCTTGCTCCATACGAACAGGCTGAGCGGGGTTTCCATTGGCGCGATCTCGAGCGTGCCCGACTCGGCGAGGGCGTTGTTGGACTGGAGCTGGTCGCTGGTCGGGTAGACCAATGTCTCCAGTGCGGCCAATTGCGGATGGATGCCGAGCGCGACTGTGTCCGGATTGCTGTCGGGGAATTCGAGCTGGTCGGCGGCGTCGATTTCCGCCTCGAGGTTGATGGTTTCGACCGGTGGGCCCTTGAGCCTCAGGGCCTGGGAACGGTCGCCGCCGCCGCTGCCTTGAATGTCCTGGATCTGCAGGCTGCGGGTCAGCGTCTCGGGGTTGTATTGAAGCCCGATGATCCGTTCGACCGCGGCAGTGGTCGGATCGATCAGCGCGATGCCGCCTTTGACGAGTCGCGGCGATCCGGGGAACGTGGTCATGGCGCGTTCCCCCGTTTTCGTAGCGACCGACCATAGGCGCGCACCGTCTTGCGGTAGGCGTTGGCCCGCGCCGCGGGGTCGGGGAGGGCGCCCGGCTTGAAGACGGTGCCGGCCCGCACCATCGCCTTGAGGTCGTCCTCGATCTTGTCGAATTCATCGATGTAGGACTGTCGTTGGGTGACGATGAAATCCTTGAACTCGCCGTGGCGGTAATCGGTCTCGGCAAACCTCCCGAGCTCCTTCACCGCCATCGGATCGAGCTCGTCCTTTCCGCCCGGCCGCGTCAGCAAGTCCTCCTCGAAGTTCCAGTCGTCCTGAATCGTCAGGAATTTCTCGAAGTAGGGTACATAGGACTGCGCTGCCGCGAGCGCTGCGGTCAGTTTGGCGACCACCGCGTCGAGTTCGGGCCAGGCCGCCGGGTCGACCACCGCCCCGGCCTTGAGTTTGGCCGCCGCCCCGTCGAACGCCTTCCGGGTTTCCTCAATCGAATGGCTCTTCAGGTCGAGGACGATGACGAAGAGGGCGAGGTCGTTCGGTCCGGCAACGGAGTTTCTCAACGCGTCGGCGTCGGCGGCGAACTTGTGATGCCGCTTTTTCACTTCCTCGGCGAGGTCCATCAGGCGGTCGAGCCGCGTGAAGAACCGCTGCCCGAGGGTGGCGGATTCGGTCGAGCCCTTGAGCGGGACCGGCTTAGTCAGCAGCCCGAGGTCGGCGGCATCGACCTTTTCGGTCTTGAGGTCGTCGAGCTCCTGCTCGAGCTCCTGCTTGAGTGGGTGCAGGTGGTTCTTGTCGAGCCAGCGTCCGAGGCCGCGATCGCTCAAGGCGTCGATGCGCTCTTTCTTCTTCGCGTCGAATCGCTTGACGATCACCTTCGCCTGTTGTTCGAGCCAGAACTGGACGAACACCCGCTTGTGCATGAATGCGTATTTTTTCGGCGCCGCTTTCTCTAGGTCTTCCGGGTGAAGGAGATAGGTTTCGAACGATTCCGCGAAATCGTCCTGCGGGTCCGTCTTGGCATAGTCGGTGATGAATTTCGCATCCGCCCTGTAGCGGTAGTAGTTGCCGCCGTATCGATCGTAGCGATAGATGAAATTGCCCTCGGTGACGGTCTTGTCCCGTTCCTCGTTCTTGCGGTGCCGGTCGAGCTTGCGGAGTATGCGTTTGCGGGTTTTCTCGTCGGCAATGAACATGCGGAAGTTTTGTTTCGTGAACGGCTGCCATGCGGAAATCCGCTGGAAGTCGTCAAACATTTGGGCATCGGCGAAATGGGCGAAATGGCCGAGTTCATGGGCGGTCGTGCTGAGTTTCGGTGTGCCCCCGGATAGGGTGACGAAGCCGGTACTTTCGCTCGAAAATCCGCCGTGTTTGGGGTGTGTCTTCTCGCGCCGGAAGCCCTTGAAGTCGGGGTTCGCATAGAGGATCTCGGGCGGGATCTTCGCTAGCAGCTCGTCGATCTTCTGCAAATCTCCCTCCGACCATTGCCGGCCGTAGGCGTCGTCGAGCCCACGATTGAATTCCACGTCCCATCGCAACTCGTATTTGAGCTCTCGCCGCTTGCTGTTCAGCAGCTTCGCGATCCGCGCTTCGAAGTGCCGGTTGATCTTGGTGACCTTGTCGTGCTCGTTGGCGGCAATGGCGGCGGCAAGCTCGTCCTTGTAGTCCTGCAGCTCGGAGGCGAGGTCGGCGGCCGCGGCGGCCAGGATCTGGTTGATGTCGTCTTCGCTCAGAACCTTACCGGCCTGGGTCTTGGACCCGGTGGACGGCCGCGCCGTGATCTCGAAGATCTTTCTCAGTTTCCCCGAGATGTCTCCGAAGACGGTGACGTTGACCTGCGATGCGATCGTCTCGAAGCGCTGCGAAAGGTCGTCGGCGTCGATGGCGCTGCGCAGCTCCGCCTGCCGGTCTTCCGCCGCCAGCAGGGCGGCGAGATCGGAACCGCTGGTCCGCTCGAGCAGGACGACGATCGCCTGTTCCTCGTGCTTGCGGACCCACCACATGGCGATGAAGGCGTCGAGATAGATGGCCTTAACCGGAAGGCCGTCGATCGATCGCGATAGCAGCTCGAGCAGGGTGTGGTATTCCGCTCCATGATAGTCGTCGAGGAGTTTGCGGAAGCGGCCGCGCGCATCGAGCTCCAGCAGGGTGCCGTCGAGGACGCTCTGGTCCTTGGCCTTGCCGAGGACTTTCAGGCCCGATTTTTCGTCTTCGTCGAGGGTCGCCCCGGTGAGCAGATTGTCGAGCAGCTGCGCCGCCTCTGCCGGCCTGAGCGTAACCCCCGACCAGAAATCGCCGTCGATGAGCGCCCGGACGTCGTTGTCGTCGCCCTCGACGGCGGTTTTCAAGGCGCCCACCGCCGGGTCGGCCTCGACGGTTGGCGCGCGGCGGACCACGTCCGAGTTCGCCGAACCATCCGTTCCCGCCGATTGTTGAACGACATGGGTCAACTCATGGGCCAGCAGATGGCGGCCGTCGCGGCTGTGCGGCGCGTAGGTTGACGGCCCAAAGACGATGTCGCGGCCGACGGTGAAAGCGCGCGCTCCGAGTTTCCGGGCGACGGCGCCGGATTCCTGGTCGGTATGAATCCGGACATGCGAGAAATCGAAGCCAAAACGAGGTTCGAGCGATTGGCGGACAGCCCCGGGCAGCGGCCGGCCGCCGCCGCGTATCCCGGCGACCCGGCGGTCGAGGTCGGGATCTAGGTCGCCCGCCGCGCCTCGGTAGCCATCGGCCTGCAGCGCGCCGTCCTCTTCATCCTCCTCTTCCTTGTCGGCGGGCACCGATGGGTCGGTGGCGGTCTCGGGTGCTTCGGGGGGGGCCGAAGATTCCGCCACCGGCTGGGCCTCGTCCGGCGCGGCCTCGACTTCCTGCTCTTCCTCTTCGTCCTCCTCCGGCGTCTCGGCCCGTTGAATGGCGGGACGTCTTATCGACTCGATCGGCGAATCGTCCTCCGGCACCGACTCGGGAGAGTCGGTGATGCGGTCGGCGACGCGTTCGGCCTCGATCTCATAGGGGTCGCCGGAGCGGCCGACGGTCAGCTTGGCTTGGATGGGTATGGTCGCGATCGACCTGCCGTCTGCACGGTCGAACGCCTCGGCGCCGGGACGGACCGCGCTCGCACCGCCGACATGTCTATCCGGCGCGGCAAATCGCGATGTCCGCGTTGCCGTCGCCGACAGCCATTCCGGGTCGCTGGCGCGAAGCTGACGCAGGAATTTCATAACCGCCGCTCCCCGGTGCGGGTGGGGCGACTTCGCCGCGAACGCAGCCCGATCGATCGGCGGTCTCGGCGGGCGTGTGTGTTCATGGAGTGCCTTCCTTCCATTCTCAGAGCACTCGGTAGGTTTCCATTTCGAGGACGTACTGCGTGCCGCGCATGCCCTGGCTGACGAAGGCGCCTTCGCCCTTGGGGTCGGGATAGACCTTGCCCTGCCTCAACACGCCTTCGATCGACAGCCGCCGGTCCAGCACCCCGTCGTCCCACGCCTTCATTCCCTTGACGTAGATGACCTCGCCGTCGTCGGTCATGACGATCGCGCCGGCCTTTGCGTTCTGGGCGGTGACTTCCAACGAGACTCGATCGTCGATATTCGTGGTTAGTTCCATATTCGCGACTCTCTTTTTCTATGGGCTGGCAAGTCTTGAAATGGCGACGCAAAACACCTGCTTGTCGAAATCGCCCAGCCGCTGTGAGTAATGTTTCAGGTTGCTTTCGTAGACTTCCATGTCGCCCAGGTCGGTAGTGTCGCCGGTGCATTCGATGCCGAGGGTGGTTTCGTCGCAGTGGTTGGCGTGCCACCACTTGCCGGTGCTTTCGTCATAGAAGCCATAGTCGAAATTGGTGAACCCGCCGGGCCGCGGACTGAAGTCGTAGCCGCTCATGTCGATTTCGCCGGTTGCCGGATCCGGCTCGAAATCCGCGCCCGACGACCAAAAACGCTTCGAGAAGATGATCGCCCGCCGATTGGGGTAGGCGTCTTCGAGAAAGTCGTTCATTTGCCGTTGTGACTTGAGGGCGTCGGCGAACGATCCATAGCAGGTTCTCAGATTGGGGTTCTCCAATTGGCCCAGGTTCAGAGTCGTAACCCCGACGCATCCGCGGGCGAGCACGTCCTTCTCCTCGGCGGTGATGGAACGTCCCTGCTCCGATTCCCACTTGACGATGTATTCCTCGAACGTATAGGCGACCGATTCCTTTTCCCCGCGCGGATGCAGGGAATTGAGCACCGGGAACAGGGCGTAAAGACGGTCGCGTTCCTTGCCGTGTATCTTCTTGTGGAGTTCCGAGTACCCGACGCTTTCGGCAATCTTCTCCCGGTCGTCGGCGGACGCCGTCTCGAGCAACTCGAGGATGGCACGTTCGTCGGCATTCAAAACCGCGCCGGCGAGCATTTCCTTGATCAGCAGCACCCACAGCGACGGCGGCCATTCCTTGTGCAGCCCTTTCCGGATGAGGGCGCGGGCCTTGTTGTCGCTGTCGAGATCGCCCTCGATCTCATCGGCCTCGAGGAGAACCGAGAGATAGTCGTCGAGAGTTTCGTCGTCGTACTTCGGCTCCGGTCCGGCGGCGGTCCTTTTCTTTCGCGCGACCACGGCCGGCGCGCCGCGTTGCTGGGCAACATGGCCGAGTTCGTGCGCCAGCAACCATTTTCCATCCGGCGCCTGTGGGCGGTACTGCCCGGTCCCAAATACGATGTCCTTGCCGGCGGTATAGGCGAGGGCGTCGATCGCCCGCGCCGAGCGCGCCGCGGTGGCGTCGGTATGGATGCGGACGTCGCTGAATCTGTGCCCCGTTTCCGTCTCCATGGAATGGCGGGTGGCCGGATCGAGGGCTTGGCCCGATGCGGTCAGCGCTTCGTGCACAACGGGCGGCGCATCCGCTTCTCCTCGCGGTTCGGTGGTCGTGCGCGGCAGGATGTCGGGTAACGCCCGCGGCCCGATCATGGGCCCGCCGTGGCGCCCGTTCCGGCCGACGACGTGGTCCGCCATGTGGTCGGCGGCGTGTTCCGAGCCGTGATCGGATGAGGCAACCGAAAGCGCCGGTGCCGCGGTGGCATGGCGGCCTCCGTGGGCCGCCTGCTTGGCGCATTGGCTGCACTGCCCGGCCGCTGCCGTCGCCGCGCCGCAGGTCGTGCAGGTGTGCCCGACCGACCTCGCCATGGCCGAGAATTCCTCGTCCCCGGTCCGTCGGCGCGGCCGCCGCCGCGATCGTCGCGCCCTCACCATACCGCGCCTCGAACGGCTTGGGCCCCGTGCCGTACCTTGACCGTGGTCGGCGAACCCCCCCGACGGCCGGTGTTCAAGCGCCAGCGGCGACGGCGTAATGCGGATGGCGTGCCGGCCGTCATCGTCACGCCCCGATGCGTTCGATGTCGCCGAAGAAGTACGCCTGGTAGAGGTTGCGTACGCCGACAAGTTCGACCAGTTGGGCGGCTTGGCTATAGGACGGATACCGTATCTTGGTGATCGGCGGGATGGTCTCTTCTTCGAAGGGCAATGCCGCATAGGCGTCGCCTTCGACCGCCTGGCGGAGGTCGGTGGCGCGGACACGAGTCTTGGCGTTGGCCCAAACGATTTCGGTGAGGAACGAATCGACGCCTTCGATCAGCGTATTGTATTGGGTCGAACTGTCGCCGAAGCTGTCGGCGTAGGGCTCGTATCGTTTCTCGTCGACGAGCGTGTGCAGGTATTCGTGAATGAAGAACTGGAAATTGTACCACAGGAACGTCCGGTCCTCGGCGGCGCTGTCCCGTTTGATAACCTGAACGAAGATCGCGCCGCCGGCTGCCCCGGCCGGCCAGCCGCGCTCGATCTCGTTGAGCTTCGTGACCTCGGCTTCGGTGTCGGTGAACTCGTCGGCCAGTTCGACCAGGGCGCGCGCTTCGTCGTTTTGCGGGTTGTCGTCGTCGTCGAAATCGGGCCGTGCGTGATGGTCGCGGAAAATGTCCGCGGCCGCGCGCTTCGTTTGCAGGTAATAGAAGATCAATTCACGGGCCAAAGCCGCCTTGTCATCGTCGTCGAAGTCCGGATCGGTCAGATCGGATTGAACGTCGGCCCAATAGTCGAGGATGTCGCCGGGGTGCGGCGAGCCGCCGCTGCTCGCCTTGAACGGTGGGCCGGATTTGTAGCGACCGAAGACCTTGTCGGTTTCGTCCGACGCCGCTTCCCCGATCTCGGCCAGCCGGTCGAGGCTATAGATCTTGTCGGGGTCGGCGTGCTCGGCCTCGCCTTTGCCGACGACAAGTGCGTCATAGTCCCTCTGTATCAAGCCATTGAGGAAGTCCCGCAGCTTGTTCTTGAATTCATCCCGGTCGGTGAACCCGAGCCCGGATTTCTTCCCGGGTGGCCGTAGGGAATCTTTGACCGCCGGCTTGTCCGCCGGATCGATGTCCGTGAGCTTCTGGTTGGTGTCGACCGAGAGTTCGGTCAACGCGATTTCGAGATAGAATTGCTGCAGGATCGCATCGATCCTGAAGATGGCGTTGCGCTCTCGTTCGAGACCCGCTTTCGGGAAACCACGATCGCGGAGCTCCAGCAGTCGGTTGCGGGAGTCGACCCGATAGCTTTCAAGATCGGCAAGGGCGGTCTCCTGGTCTTCGTCCGGGAACTCTCGGACGCCTTCGATGATTTCTTCGACCGTGTATGGGCCGTCGACGCGGGCCTTCAGGGCTGGCCAATTGTAGGCGAATTTGGGCGCGTTCGGTCCCGGCGCGCCCATCGTCTCGACCTTGCCATTGAGGATGGCGTCGGCGCCGCCCACGAAGCGCGTGGCGAAAAAGGCCTCCAACCTATCCGTGCGTTTCTTGTAGTCGATGTCGCTTCTCAGGTCCTCGACCTTTAGGCCATCGGTGAACATGATCCGGAGATCGGCATTGTCGCTGTTCTCGAGCAAGTCCAGGATCGCCTCTTCGTCCTTGCGCAGGGTCGGACCGCGCAGCATCTCCTCGATCAGGAGCGTCTTCTGTTTTGGGGTCAGTTCAAACTTGGCGTCCGCCGCCATCCATTTGCGGGCGATGGCGCGGGCCATGTTGTCGCGGACGAATTTTCGCTCCGTAACGCTGCCCTTTTCGAGTTCGGCCAGGAAGTCGGTCAGTTCATCGTCAGTGAACCTGCCCTCGATCAGACCCAAGCCAATTCCGAAATTACGGCCGACACGCCGCCGTTGAATGAACGACCCGGGAAACGCCGGATCGCTCTGCTGTACGACATGGGCCAACTCGTGGGCCAACAAGCCTTGCCCGGTTCGGCTGTCCGGCGCATAGCGACCGCTGCCGAAAACGATATGGTTTCCCGCAGTATAGGCCTGAGCCCCAAGCGCGCTGGCCGATGCCGCCGCCCGCGAGTCGGCGTGAATACGGACCTTGCCGAAATCGTGGCTTCGGTACGCCGGGGGCGGGTCCGTGCCCATTGCCTCACCCTGCGAAAGCACACGATCGGCGGCGATGTCCGCCTGCCGCTCGTAGCGGTCGCCCGGCTCGGCGGCGAAGGTCGGGGATCGCCAACGTCCGGGATCGTCGCCGTTGCCGTCGAGCGCTGGCCCGGCCGCGCCGAACCGGCGGCCGAACGATTCGTGGGCGGATTGGGGCAGCGGCTGGCCCGGCGCTTCGATCACGTCCTGCGCTTCCATCGGTATCGCGCAGTGCTCCTTCATCCGCCGGCCCCCCGATAGATCGCATGGGCGAGCCGATCGCCGATGTGACGAGCCTCCCCGGTCCCGGCCGCGGCGACGGTCCCGGCATCGATGTGTCTGGCGGTGATTTCTCTGTCGGGTGTCGGCGGCAGTCCCCGGGTGGCGACGAGGTGCTGCAGCTGCCGCTCGATCGCGGTCACGATTTGCTTACCGTCGCGCCGCGAAAGGCCGTCGAGGACGAGGCGCTCGATGCTGACGTCGATCGTCATCGGTCGCCTCCCAATTCGGCCTCGGTTGTCGGCTTGTCGAGTTTGGCGTACTCGCTGCGCGCGGCCTGCAGGACGTGATCCATGGTCACCGGCAAGTCCTGGTCGGCGGCCAGGAAAGCGGCATTGAGCGCGATGTTGCGGATATTGCCGCCGGCCAGGTTCATGCGGCCGAGGCGCGCGACGTCGAGATCCTCGATCGGCGTCGCGGACGGAAAAGTGCGGCGCCAGATCTCGGCGCGCTGGGCGGCGTCGGGAAACGGAAACCGGACGACGAAGCGAAGCCGCCGCATGAAAGCGCTGTCGAGCGCGTTTTTCATATTCGTCGTCAGGATGGCGAGGCCGCGGTAGACCTCGACCCGTTGCAGCAGGTAGCTGATCTCGATATTGGCGAAGCGGTCATGGCTGTCTTTGACGTCGCTGCGTTTGCCGAAGATCGCGTCCGCTTCGTCGAACAGCAGGATGGCGCCGCCGCCCTCGGCGGCGTCGAAGACCCGCTTCAGGTTTTTTTCGGTTTCGCCGATATACTTGCTGACGACCTGTGACAGGTCGATGCGGTAGAGATCGAGGGCGAGGTCGTTGGCCAGCACCTCCGCCGCCATGGTCTTGCCGGTGCCACTGTCGCCTGTGAACAGGGCGCCGATGCCAAGGCCGCGGGCGCTCTTCTCGGCGAAGCCCCAGTCGCTATAGACCTTTGCCCGCCCGCGAACGTGCCTGACGATGTCGCGTAGCACTTGCAACTGTGGCTCCGGCAGCACGAGATCGCCCCAGTCGGCCCTGGGCTCGATCCGTTGAGCGACGTCATCGAGCGGTGGGCGTGCCTGGACCCGGCATGCGGCCCACAGCGTCGATCCCAAATCGCCGCCATCGATATTTTCCTGGCGGGTACCGTTGAAACCGGAAAGCGCGGCCATGCTAGCCGACCGGATTTCCTCCGCACCGAGATCGAAATGATCGACGAGATCTTCGATTTGACCGTTCAGTTTTCGGCCGTCCCTGCCGAGCGCGGACACCCAGATCGCGCGCTGTTCGGCGCGGCTCGGTTTGTCGACATCGATACGCACCGAAGGGCGGGCGAGGGCCGGTAGCGCGCGCTGCGACTCGACAATGACAATGCCCTGAAGACGGTCGATGAAGGACGACAGGGTGCGGCGGGTGTCGCTGCCGTCGTCTTCGTCGTCGCATTCGACGAATAGCGCGCCTCCGCCCAGTACGGCATCGCGATCCCACAACCGCGCCAAGACCGATCTGTCGCCGGCGGCGCGCGGAATGTCGGTGGCACTCAGTCGATAGAGCTTGAACCCAAGCGCGCCGCAGGCAGCCGCGGCAATCGCGCGTTGACCGGTGCGGTCGTGACCGCATAGGCGTATCACCGGCCACGTTGATTCCATACCCTGCGATCGCCTCAGACATTGGCAGGCATGATCCGCGATCGGGCGATGGGAGTTCGCCAGGTCGGTCGACCAATCGCAGGCGGTGACAAGCGTTTGGACTCGGCCATCGAGATGGGACAGGCCGACGAGGTAGTTCAGAATACGCTCGTCGATGGAAAGCGGGCCGGTGGCCAGCGACGGGCCGCGAGCGATCTCGATGAGCGACCAGCGGCGCAGGGGGCTCGCCGGCGACAGCGCGCTCCAATGCGGCTCCGACAGCGTCGCCAGGGCGAGGCCGAACGTGGGCACGGTATCGGGCTTGAGCGCCGGCCCGTCCGATCCGAAAAAGAGATCGAGCTCGAAGCCGGCGCACAACAGAAGGATTTCGCGCTCGAAGGCGGAGAGGGAGAATATTTCGCACAAGCGGTCCAGGGCGGGCGGCGCGGCCATGGCGGCGCGCGCGGCGTCGAGGTCGGATGGGGTGGGGACTGGTTGTCCGGTTTCGACGCCGTCGTGGGCGGCAATCCGCTCCCTGACCACGGCCAACGCCGCCAGCAGGTATTGTTTGTTGGCCTCGGTCCAGGCCTGGCGGTCGGCACCCGCGGTCATGCCGGCACCACGATCTGTTGGGACGGGTCGAACACCGGCGGCAAGGCGGTACGGTCGATCAACACACTGCTGACACCGTCGATCCGCAACCGAGCCCAATAGGTGCCGGCATCGATGTCGGCGATGACGAAGGACAGGGTCCCGGTCTGGACCGGGTGTGGCTCGACAGGGGTTTCGAGCGCGCCCAGGAGCAGCGACGCCGTTTGGTTGGGCCGCAGCTCGGGGCTGGCATCGAAGGTCACGGTTACGGCGCCGGTGCCGGCATCGCGGACCGCGTTGACCGAAGCCATGTCCATACGCGGCGCGATCTGTAGCGGCACCTCGTTTGTCGTTCTGGCGAAGCTCTCGCTCGGCCGCTCGACGCTGATCGAAACCGCGTAGAGCCCGGCCGCCCAATCGGCCGGCGCGCTAGGGTCGGCCGGGGCATCGGGCAGGGTAACGGTGACCTGTGTCGAAGTCGCACCCGGTTCGGGCGCCAATTCGATGGCAGCGGCGAGCCGCGGGCTCTCGAAGCGCACCGTGAGATTGGCCCCGTCGAGGTGGTGCCCGGTCATGGTCAGCAGGTCGCCGAGTTCGGCGCTCGGCCGGCGGTCGGGCGGGGTGATCGCATCGATCGTCGGAAACGGCGGCGTCAGACTGGCCTGGGCGATGACACCCTGGTTGCCCGGCCCGCGCGTTAGCACCGGCAAAGGCGCACGGGTCGCCCGGTTGGCCTCGATCAGCACGACCGAAACCGCATAGGCGGCGGTCGGTCGGTAATTGGCCTGAAAGGCCGCCCACAGCTTCGACATCTCCTCGATGTTGAGCGCTTCCGGCGTGATTTTGATCTGCTCGACCTGGTCGGCGAGATCGGCGGCGGCGAGCGCGGCGAAGGCCGGCGGCAGGATGGTCCCGTTGACCGGGCTCGGCACCAGCGCCTGAGTAATTGCGCCCCGGCTCAACACCGGCGTCTCATGGAGCAACTGCATCGCATAGCCGAGCAGGATCTCGGCGTGGAGATCCTCGACCCCGTAGGCGGTCAGCAGATAGTGGAGGTCGAGCGCCAGGGGCGGGTTGCTGAGGCGGTCGCCGCGGCCGTCCCGCGACGGCAGGCACACATTGCGCCAGCCGATATTGGGTGTCACCTGGTGCATGAAAAGATTGAGCTGGGTCGCGCTGTCCTCGCCCGACGACGGGATGCGGTCCGGCGGCAGCGTGCTGACGGTCACGTTGCCGTCGACGGCGCCGGTGACGTTGTGGTCGATCAGCCCGTTATTGAGCAGGTCGCGCAGCACCGCCGTGACGGCGGCGATGGCCAGCGCGTTGCTCATGACCCGCCCCGACGCCGCTCGGCATAGTCCTCGAGCGACAGTACCGGCTCGTGCCGCGCCGCGCGACGTATCGGCTGGGGTGCCGCCGGGCGTGAGGCGCGGACTTCGATGGTTCCGATGGTGACCCGGATTGCGGGCGGCGCGGCCGTCTCCCGGGCCGGCGGCTGAGACCGGTCGACGGTTTCCGTCGGCCGCCCGTCGTGCGCCGGCTTCTCGATCTCGGGTGTCACCACAGGCAGAATCGCGGTCGCCGTGATCGTCCGGTCGGTCTCGATGGATTCGGGACGTGGCACCACTACCCGCTCGACCTCGCGGGCCGCGTCGGACCTGTTCGGCCGAGCATCGGCGGCGGGCGTGATCGGGTCAACGTCGGCGATTCCCGGTAATTCTCCACCTCGCGATTGGGGTACCGCTTCGATTGCCGGTTGGGCTTTCGCCGCCACCGCCGGTTCGGGCTCCTCACCCGGCCCGTTCTCAACCGCGATCGGGACGACGGTCCGGTCGGGAAGCAATGGTGGCGGCCCCTCGGTCGACGTGGTCGTAGGCGGCGCCATCGCGACCTCAGATGGGACGACCTCGCCGTTGTGTTCCGCTTCGACTCGGTGGTGGGGCGGAGCGACCTCTTTGCCCATGGACCGGTCGGGTCCGTGCTCCCGAGTCGAGGTCGCGCTTTCTTCGGTGTTCTCTTCCTCGACCGGCATGGCCGGATCGAAACGCGCCGGTCCGACGGGTCTGACCCGTTCCGTCACGCCGACCGCGCGGGCCGCGGCCCTGGTCAAGAAATCGGTCATGCGCCGAGAAGCCCGCGATAGAGTCCGCGTCGCGTGGCCGACATCGAGAGGATATCCGCTTCCGACCAGCCATAGGCCGAGGCCAGGGTGTGGACGTCGGTCAGGAGATGCCGGACCCAAGTCGAGATCTCATCCCAGAAAAAGTCGGCGATGTCGAAATGCAACGGCCATCTCAGGCCGCAGGCGGGACAGGTCAGATCGATCAGGATCTCGGCCAGCGGGTCGCGACTGGCGATCGCTTCCGCCAATTGGACGACCACCCATTCGGGAAGCGCCGCGGCGGTGACCGCCTTCCGTTTGTGTCGCGCTTCCACCACGCAGCATTCGAGCAGCGCGCGGCGCGCCTCGGCCACGGTTCCGGCCGCTGCGGCATTGACGAGGTCGCGGCTGTCGGGCGCGCGAAAGGCGATCACGTAGCCGTCCGTCCGCAACTCACCGCGAGCGTCCGCGGTTTCCACGGCACCCGGGAAATCGTCTGCGTCGACCGAGAATTCGAGGCGCTCGGCGCAATCGGGACAAGCCGCTTGGCCCGACAGGCGATCGCCGAAGACGCGCCGGCGCAGCTCGAGCAGCCGGCGATCGCGTTCGCCGATCGGCAGCGTTTCGAGCGAACGCCGGGGTTCCTCCGGCCCGGCCGCGGCGATCAAGGTAATCGCCCGATCGATCGGGTGCTGACGCCGCCCTTCCTCCCAAATATCGAGAATCTGGTTGGCCGAAAGCGCCGCCGGTGGCCGCGCCGGGTGCTGCCGCGGAGCCGGCATCGTCAGGCCGGCTCGGTGAACGTCGGCTCGTTCGGCTCGGCGACCTCGAGGTCGCGCTCCCAGCCCTCGTTCTCCAGCTTGAGAGTCTGGATCGCGACCGCGTTGGCGCTGGCGTCCAGCTCCGGCATCGCCTGGTATTCCGACGCCCAGCAGCGGAACACCTTGTAGGCGATGGCGAGCTGTCCGGCTTCGTTGTAGACCTCCAGAATAATGTCCTTGCGGAAGTCCTTGAGCGATACCTCGGCGCCGAGCCCGGAACCGAAGTTCCACACCTTATTGGCCCATTTCTCGAACTCGGTGTCGTGGGTGACGCCGCGTTCCAGAGTTATGGCCTCATACTTGGTTTGACCCGGCGACCGGCGCACGCTGCTGGGGTCGCCGCCCTCGCGATGCTCGACGACCTCGGTCGTGCGTTTGAGGGCGCTGACTTTGCTCAGCCCGGCGACATATTTCCCGTCCCATTTGAGGCGGAACTTGAAATTCTTGTAGGGGTCGAACCGGTCTGCATTGACGCTGAATTGGGCCATTTGGTTCTCCTTACGTCTCGATCTGTCCGGCAAGCTGCTGGATTTGGATGATGACGAACTCGGCGGGCTTCAACGGGGCGAACCCGACCAGGATGTTGACGATCCCCAGATCGATATCGTTTTGGGTGGTCGTCTCGCTGTCGCATTTGACGAGGTAGGCCTCGCGCGGTGTGCTGCCCTGGAACGCGCCCTGGCGGAACAGGTTGTGCATGAAGGCGCCGACATTCAGGCGAATCTGCGCCCACAGGGGCTCGTCGTTGGGCTCGAAGACGACCCATTGGGTGCCGCGGAACAGCGACTCCTCGAGGAACAGGGCCAGCCGCCGTATCGGCACGTACTTCCACTCCGAGGCGAGGACGTCGGCTCCGACCAAGGTCCGGGCACCCCAGGAAACGTTGCCGAAGACATCGAAATTGCGCAGCCCGTTGAGGCCCAGCGGATTCAGCTGGCCGTGTTCCGGATCGGTGAGCTTGTAGGCAAGGTCCGGAACCCCGCGCAGCGCGGCCTCGATTCCGGCCGGCGCCTTCCACACCCCGCGTTCGCTATCGCTCCTGGCATATTGGCCGGCCATCGTGCCGCTGGCTCCGATCGGTCGCAGCCGGAAGTCGTTGAGGGGATCGGGCACCAACGGCCGCGGGAAATAGGCGGCGGCATTGCGGTGCCGGAGGCCGGCATTGTCGTCCAGCCAGTCCCGTGCCTCCTGGAGGGTGTCGATGTCGGCCGGCAGATCGACGATCATGAAGGCCCGCCGCTCCATGCAATAGGCCTGGGCCTCGCTGACCACGTCGGTCATGGCGGTGGCGCTCAAATCGGCGGCTCGCGGCATACACAGGATATTGAAGATATCGACGTCCTCGAGCGCATAGATCCCCGACTTGTCGGGATCGCGGATGCCGCGCAAATCGGTGCCGCCGGGCAGGTCGCCGTCATTGCCTTCGGTGCCGGCATTCTGTGCCGCCACCGCGGTGGTGTCGCCGAGGGCATATTGCTGGACGTTGGCGAAGGCGCCGGCCAATCCCAAATCGGTTGCCGGTGTTCCCGTATTGTCGGTGAAGGTGAGCAGGGTGGCCGGATCGAAACCGGCCCCCGAACGGCCGGCGAGGACCCGGAACTGGGTGCCGATGAGCTGAACCGTGGCTCCGGTCAATAGAGGGTTGGGCGGCGACAGCGCGGCCCCGGCCGCCCGGATCGCGGATTGCACGATAGTCCGTACTTCCTGCAGGTTCGCCGGCGTTCCGGCAAGAACGATCTCGGCGGTGGCGATGCCGCCGATGTCGAAAGTGTCGGCGTTGACCAAGGCCGCTTCGGCGCCGGTCGCATCCGCCCCCCAAGTCCCGGTCTGCGCCGGCCGGTTGAATGGCCAGGCGGCGTCGCGGCGAAGCTGGATGAGCTTCGAAGCTTCGTTGACAACCTCGACCGCGTTATTGGCGGCGCCCGCGGTCATCGTCAGGTTGCGATAGGACTCGCTGGTCACCACGGTGCCGGCGCCGTTTTGTACCTCGATCTCGCTCACCGTCAGATTGAACAGGGTCGCCGGATCGGTGGTCGCGTAATCGACATCGACGCGCAGATTGTTGCCCCAAGCGCCGGGGTCTTCGACGGATTCCTGCTTGATCCGGCGGCCGGCAAAGACCTCGAGCACGTCGTTGGCGGCGTCATCCTGCAGCACCGTCGATGCGGCGGCGAAGGCGCCCGATGCGACCCTTACGACGTGGGCGTTCGAGCCGCCGTTGAGGAAGAATTGGCGGATCCCGTAGCTGGCTTCGCTGTCGCCGCGAAGACCACCGAATTCGCGCTGGAAATCGCCGAAATTGAAGATTTGGAGAGCTCGGTTGAGGGGACCGCGCGCGAACGAATCGACGAACGCGGCGACAGACGTCGAAACACCCACGATGGTGCGGACGCCGCTTGGCAGTTCCTGGATGTAGACGCCTGGATAGGTCGGATTTACAGCCATTTGGATTCCTTTCTAGTGCCGCGTCCCGGCGCGCCGCCGGACGCTGTGTGCAAAGCGAGCATCAGGGCGACGGCGTGGCGTCTCGCCCGACGAAGATCTGTACGGTGGCGTCCCGATCCATCGAATTCGAAAAGAAGAGGCTTGCCGGTGCCGGATCGAGAAGGCCGACCGCGCCTTCGCCGCCAAAAACCTGCGGGGCATCGAGCGCCACCGGCGCGCCGGCCGCGTTGTTGACCCTGTAGGTCAGGTCGCTGCCGTAGACGGTGGAGGTGATCGAGATAAACTTGACCTGGCCGGAGCCACCCGGCTGGACCTCGACCTCCAAGTCTGCGACAGCCGCGTCGACAACGACCTTGATCGAATCGTAGGCGTCGACGGCGATTGCACGCGACGCGGATATTTCCGGACCGCCCGAAACGGTGGCGCTGACCGACAGTTTGACCATTTCCTGCAACGGGCTTCTCCCCTGGGTTCGATTTCCGCGGCCGCTGTGGTGGCCCTGCCGGGGATACGAGCAAGACTCATGCCAAGCGTGGGTTCGGCGACGATCGGGAGGAGCGTGGCGGAAATGCGGTGCTGATGGGCCGGCCCGGTCGGCGCCGGCGCGGCGCGGCGCCACAGGGTTACGTCTCATGTGACGCAACATCGATACAGTTGTTACACGATCGGGACGAGATTAGTCGCGGAGCGGTCCGCTGCCTTCGGCATCCGTTTCGATGCCGTATTTGGCCATCTTTCGGTAGATCGTCATGCGCGAGCAGTTCAAGCGTTTGGCCGCCTCGGTCTTGTTCCACCGACTCGCCGAGAGGGTGCGCAGCAGCTCGCGGCGGTCGTCAGCGCACGGCGAGCCTTTCGCCGGCGGACGGTCCCGTCGACCGAGACAAGGCTGCAGATCGGCCTCGGTGATCTCACCGGTCGCGCAGGTGGCGATGGCCGTCTCCAGCGTATTCTTGAGCTGGCGGACATTGCCCGGCCATTCGCGCGCGGTGAGGTGATCGCGTGCCGCCGGTGAAATCCCGACGCTTTCACGATCGTACTTGGCGCGAAGTTCATTGAGGTAGTAGTCGATCAGCGCACCAATATCCGCGCGGTTGTCGGCCAGGGATGGCAGCTCGATCCGCGCGGCGTTCAATCGATAGTACAGGTCCTTGCGAAAACGACCGTCCGCGACCGCCGATTCAAGGTCCTGATTGGTTGCGGTGATAAAGCGCACGTCCAACTGGCGGCTCGTTGAAGACCTCAATCCGGTGACTTCCTTGTCTTCGATCACGCGCAGGATCTTCGCCTGCGCGCCGAGACTCATTTCACCGATTTCATCGAGCAGTACGGTTCCCCCTTCGGCGAGGATCAATTTTCCGGCGAATCGCGAATCGGCACCGGTAAACGCACCCTTCTCGAAACCAAACAGTTCGCTCTCGAGTAGGCTGTCGGGAACGGCGGCGCAATTGATCGAAACAAACGGCCTTTTCCGGCGGCTGCTGTGACGGTGGATGAGCTGGGCGACCCTGTCCTTGCCGGTTCCGGTTTCACCGGTGATCAGGACGGTAATATCGGTCGCCGCGACGCGGACGAGGTAGCGGCGGATTGCGCGGATCGTCGCGCTGCCGCCGACGAGCGGGGTATGGGGCATGACCGGTGCGCGGCGTTTGGGGTCTGCCGAGCGCTTGCGCATTTGGTCGGTGAGCAGGCGTCCTACGCTGGCCAGAAACTGGTCGCGCGTTAGGGGACGCAGAAAATAGTCCGTTACGCCGGCTCGTAAGGCCGCCACCGCGTTCTCCGTCGTGCCGTCGGCATTGACGATGATGATCGGGAGTTCGGGATCGCATTCCCGCAATTCGCGGCACAGCGAAATCGGATTTCCGTCCCGCCGATCGGTCGAGCCGACGATGACCAGCCGGGGATTTCCTTTGCTCACGGCCGACAAGATTTCCGACTTGCGACCGACGGCGACGAAAATGAATTGGCCTTTGTCGAGAACGGTCCCGAGTTTATCGCGGCTCCGTTGGTCCGCTTCGACCAAAAGGATCTTAGTGTCCGTGCGTAACACGCCACTCACTCCTTTTGACCCCAGCGATTAATCTATCGGCTCACCGGCTTCCCTGGCGATCTTCGCCGCGCCGAAGATCGGGTTCGTGAATTCAGGGTCCCTCGAAAGCTCGGTCCGGGCTATGCGATTTCTCACATTACGAAACCAAACTTCCCCGCAAATCCCGCCACCGGCGTCCGAAGAGATCGATTCGAACAGGCCGGAATATGCAATGAAAACAACGATCAGGATGGCGGCAAAACCGACGGAATGCAAGTCGGACCGGAACCCCGGCCGGTGGCCCGGAAGGCGCCGGAAGCGTTGCGCCGCCGCTTTCACCGCTTCTTAGAAATTGGCGATAAGGTTCTGGCGCCGCTGCAAATGAAGCTGCCACGGGTCCCAGTCAGGCGATGGAACAAGGCCCCGCCAAGCGAACCGGCAAGGGGACCACGGCGGCGAACGGGGCCGTGTCAAAAATCAGGCGGTCGCCGGTGTGCCGCCGTCGCCGCCAAAATTGTGCGCGACGGTCGGTCGATCAGCGGAACCTATACCGTCGCGAGTTCTGCCGTCGTCTCGAGATGGCGGCGCAGGTGGGTCGCCGTGGGAAACGCTTTCTTGATAAGGTCCCGCCGCAACCCGCGACAGATCGCCTTGATCGCTACCGGTTGGCGTGCGTAGTGCCGCCGCCCACCGGTCATCTCATGGAGGAGGTGGACCAGGTCGACCACGTCGCCGCGCCGATGGGACGCGTTCGTCGTTCCCTGGTTATAGAAATCGACCAGCTTGGCGTCGAAGAAGATGCCGCGCGGGCGAATCAGGATATTCGCGGAATGCAGATCGCCATGATATTCGTGCCGGACGTGAATCTGTTCGACGCCGCGCACGACAGCGTAGAGCAGGTGCAGGGCCTTGAATGGCGGAAGGCGCTTGCCGCGATGGGCGGCAATGAAATCGGACAGTAGGATTCCATCGACGAATTCACTGATCAAGCATGTCACCGGCACGTCTTCGACCGTTACGCGCTCGGCATGATGATACTGAATGACGATTGGGCAGTCCCGCAATCGGTCAAGCCTTCTGGCATAGGTGCGCGCCGCCCGGTTGCTGCGATTTTCCTGCGGATAGAATAATTTCGCCGCCCGTCGGATGCCGGTTTGAAGCTCTGTTACACGGTAGACCTCGCCCTCGAGCCCGCCGCCGAGGAAGTCCTCGACCCGATACTTGCCGCCGACCTTTTGGCCGGGAGAAAGGTCAAAGCTTGCGACTCTAACGGTTTGCTGCGCCATGGTTAATGTGTGCCCTTCGGCCCTCATCCTCTTGCATTCGGACCGTCCCCGGTGACGATTTGGGGATCGTCCAAATGCCCTGGCGTCACGACCCGCGGCGGAATTTTCAAGCCGTCGCCATGATCGTTTGGCGGAGGCCGTGCCACGCTCTGAGGCAAATATCTTGCTCTGACGAATGGTCGGAATGGGAAGCGAATTCGCTTACGACACTCGACCGCCCATTCATACAATGAAGGGCCGTCTATGGATATGGCGAATTGCGGATCGGGTGCGGCAATTGTGGAAAAAATCGCGCCGGCGACTCAGTCCGCGCCGCCGACCACCGGCAACCCCTGGGCGCGCCACCGCAGCATGCCGCCGGCCAGGTTGGCGACATCGCCGAATCCGGCCCGCTGCAGGATGACCGTGGCCTGGGCCGAGCGTCCGCCCGCCCGGCACACAGCCACCACCGGCTTGTCCCGCGCCAGCTGATCCGTTTGCTCCGCCAGTTGGCCAAGCGGGACCAGGCGCGCGCCCTTGATATGTCCGAGCGGACCTTCGAATTCGTCCGGTTCGCGCACGTCGAGAATCTGTATGTCGGCAGCATGCTCTTCGACCCACGGCCCCCGGATCTCCCAGATCCCGGCGAACGTGAAGGCGAGCGGCGCCCAGGTCGGCTCCGGCTCCAAGGGTTCGCTGCGCTCGGGCCGGCCGCAGCGCATATTGGCAGGCACCGCGATATCGATTTTCTTTGGATGTGGCAGGCCCAAATTATCCATGTATCCGGCGAAATCGCTTACGCTGAGATCGCCGCCGAGCCGCGGATTGTAATGTTTTTCCTCGCCCACCGAGGTGACGGTGATGCCACGATAATCGTGGCCCGGGTAGAGCAGGCAGGAATCGGGCAGGGTGAAAATCTGCTGGTGGACCGATCGATACAGGTTCTGAGCACTGCCCTGCTGAAAATCCGTACGGCCGCAGCCGCGAATCAATAGGCAATCGCCGGTGAACGCCCGTTGTTCATCGTCCAGAACGTAGGTGACACAGCCATAGGTATGTCCGGGCGTCGCGCGGACCGTCAAATACCGCTTGCCGAACTCGACCCTGTCGCCGTCGTGCAGATACCGGTCCGCGCCGTCGGCCTCCGACGCCTCGGAGAGCGCGATCTTGCTGCCGAGCCGCTGGCCGAGCATCCAGCCGCCGGTGACGTGGTCTGCGTGGACGTGGGTTTCGAGCGTATAGAGGAGATTGAGCCCGAGTTCGTTGATCAGCGCTCCGTCGCGGCGGGCTTGCTCGAATACCGGGTCGATGAGCACCGCTTCGCCGCTGCCGGCATCGGCGAGGAGATAAGTATAGGTCGACGATTGGGGATCGAAGAGCTGTCGAAAAATGAGCATCGTCACCCTCGAATTCCGTTCAGGCTTCGACGGTCGTGCCGCCGCCACTCCAGATTAGTCCGATCCGACGGTTTCATAAAGCGGCTAGGCCGTAGAAGGCGAAGTCGAACGTGATAGAATGAAAGGCACCCGATACCGAATCGCCGAACCGAGGAGCGCGCCAATGAACAGGATTCTCGCCGCCGCCATCTTGACTTTGCCGCTCGTCTTCGGTTGCTCCGGGAACTCGGAAGACGCCGATGGCGGCTGGGTCTGTACCGCATCCGCCGAAAGCGACGCCGGCGCCGATCAGGTATTCAGCTGGCACGACATGAACAAGCGCGTCGCCCTCGCCAACGCGCTTTCCAGCTGCAAGGTGCACAGTACCGTCGCCGGAATGTGCGCGGCCGGCCCGTCGGACTGCACGCCCTACTGAACCCAATAATCGTGCATTCGGCCGATCGACCGGATTGGATTGAGCGCGGCTGGGTCGGATTGGCCGGAAAGCACCGGTCCCGGCCGTCGATTACCGCCCGATTGCCAAACCGCGCGGCCGGCGTTGGTCGTTTGCTCCATAGAGAAACCCGGGCAGCAAGAAGCTGCCGTGCACGGAATCCCCATAGCCTTCCATCTTTGGCCCATGGGGTAGGCCCTCCTCGGGCACTTTCATGATCGCTTCGAGCGCCCCCCAGGGCCTTTGTTCCTTAAGCTCATAGCCTTTGTGTTCGAGCAGTCTGGCCGTGTCGCGGGTAAAGGCACGTGGTTCATGGAACACGGTATCGGGCAGCCACTGGTTATGGATTCGCGGCGCGTTGACCGCCTCGGCGATGTTCATCTTGAAATCGATGACATTGACGATTCCTTGAACGACGATGGTAATGATGCGGCCGCCGCCGGGGCTACCGAGGACGAGAAACACCTCGCCGTCCTTCTTGACCAGCGTCGGGCTCATCGAGCTCAGCGGCTGCTTGCCCGGTTCGATCGCGTTCTGATCCCCTTGGACCAGCCCGAACATGTTGGCGACGCCCGGCTTGGCCGTGAAATCGGCCATCTCGTCGTTGAGGAAGAACCCGGTGCTTCCGGCGATTCGCCCGGATCCGAAATAGCTGTTGTTCGTCGTGGTCAAAGCGACCGCATTGCCGGCCCCGTCGATGACCGATAGATGTGTCGTGTGCGCGCCCTCGCCGAGCGCCGAATCGTGTTCGATGTCATCGATCGGCGTCGCCTTGGACAGGCCGATGGTTTGGCGCAGCCTGGCGGCGTAGCTCTTGGCCAGCAGTTCTTCGATCGGATTGGCGACGAAGTCCGGATCGCCAAGCAGCATGTTGCGATTGACGTAGGCGCGGCGCATCGCCTCGACCATGAAATGGGCATTTGCGGCCGAGTTGAAGCCGAGCCTCTCGAGCGGATATCCCTCGAGGATATTCAGGATAAGACAGATCGTCACCCCGCCGGAGGACGGCGGGGCCATCGACAGCACTTCGTAACCGCGATAATTGCAGCGCACCGGATCCGGCTCCGACACCCGATAGCCGGCAAAATCCTCAAGGCTGAGAATGCCACCATCGGCCGCACTGGCCTCGACGATGGCCGCCGCAATCGGTCCGTCATAGAACGCGTCGGGGCCGTTTTCGGCGATCCGCTTCAGGGTTTGTGCCAGATCGGCCTGGACAAGACGGTCGCCGGGGCGGAAGGGCGCGCCGTCCTTGAGGAAGATGCGGGCGACGTTCGGTTGAGCGCGGAAAATCTCGGTCCCGAGGACGAGGATATTGGTGTCGTCGAGGGTGAGTTCGAAGCCGTTTTCGGCCAGATCGATGGCGGGCGCCATGACCTGCCCGCGGTCCATGGTACCGTAGCGGGTGAGCGCGGTATCGAGCCCACGCACGGTGCCCGGCACGCCGACGCCCAGATAGCTGTGCTTAAGCAGACTGTACTGAACCTTACCGGCCTCATCCAAGTACATGTCCTTGGTCGCGGCGCGGGGCGCCGTTTCACGGAAATTGATGGTGAGGTCGCGCCCGTCCTCGGCCAGGTGGATGGTCATGAATCCACCGCCGCCCAGGTTTCCACAGCACGGGTAAACCACGGCCAGGGCATAGGCCGTGGCGACCGCGGCATCGATGGCGTTGCCGCCCTGATCGAGAATACCGGCACCGACCTTGCTGGCCAGCGCATGCGCGCTCACCACCATGTGTTGCTTGCCGACCACCGGCGTCGAATAGTCGGCTAAGGCGCCGACTGCCGGCAACGTGAAGACGAAAACCGCCGCGACGACGGCCAAAACCCGTTGCACCATGAGCATCCCGTTGGATCTATGACAGAGGACTCATTAGTCGCTTCCGGGCGCCGAGGCAACCGAAGGGCCGTCCATCGCCGAACTACGGCGATCCGCGATGTGGTCACTGGCGTGTGAGAAAAAGCCGGCCGGAGGTGCGACCCAGGGAAAGTCGCGAACCCCCCGGCCGAATCGCCGAGAGCAAGATCGTTTCAGATCGAATCGATTTGAAACGATCTTGCTCTCACTCATAACGTTGGGGCGTGATTCACGGCTCACTTCGTTGCGACGTGAGCCGATCACGCCCTAGGTATTCAAAGCTAGAATTCAGGCCTCACAGGTTTGCGCCGGTACCGCGTTCGGCCGGCCGGACCTGATCGAGGCGCCATTGCTGTTGGGTGCCGAACCGCGAACGGTATCGCCGGCTCCAGCCAGGCCATCGATTGCGGTTTCGATCTGGCCGCGTTCGATTCCGATGTCCTTGAGCAGTCTTGCGTCGAGCTCCATGAGTTGCCGTATGGCGAGCCGCCGATTGCGCCAGTGCAGGAAGGTTCTCCACATCCGGACAAACAAGGTGATACCCATAGTCTTTCTCCTTTGGTGTGCCGGGCCGCCCGTTGAATTGGCCTGTCGTATTCGTGCGCGACCGGCTGGCTGGATCCCGAGTTGGCCGCTATCCTACCCAAAGCCTCCTGACACCATGCTGTCAGGAGGTCTCTGCTAGCCTGCTTTCTGATGACACATAGCGTCAGGAGGCCTCGATTCAGCTGCCGGTCTCGAAAGGATCGCCATGCGCCGCGCCGACCGCTTGTTCGAGATCATCCAGATCCTGCGTCGCCGCAAATTGGCGCGGGCCCAGGATCTGGCCGAGCGATTGGAAGTCTCGGAGCGGACCATCTATCGCGATGTCAGCGATCTGATGGCGAGCGGGGTGCCGATCGAAGGCGAGGCCGGCGTCGGTTACATATTGCGTGAAGGGTACGATCTGCCGCCGATCATGTTTAACGAACAGGAAATAGAAGCGCTTGTTCTCGGCGTCCGGATCGTGGAATCGTGGTCCGATCCCGAATTGGCCAAGGCCGCCGGCAACGTCATCGCCAAGGTCGAATCGGTGGTCCCGGAACGGCTGCGCCGGCATATGGCCGAGACCGCCCTGCTGGCGCCGGCCGATCACTTCATGGAACCGGTGACCGTCGATCCGGGCGCGCTTCGACTGGCGGTGCGTCACCGGCGGAAGGTTCATTTCCACTACCACGACGCCGACGACAATCCAACCGAACGCAGCGTCCGCCCCCTGGGACTGGCGTTTTACGGTCCAGTCTGGTTGCTCGCGTCATGGTGCGAGCTGCGTCTCGACTTCCGATCCTTCAGATTGGATCGCATGGAGAATCTCGATATTCTCGACGACACCTTTGTTCCCGAGGCAGGCAAGACGATCGAGGATTTCGTCGATCGCGGATTTCTCGAGCGGACGACGCGGCTATAGGGCTTCGAGATGCACGTCCCGTCGACGCCCGATTAGGCATTTCGGACCCGACCGCACATCGCATGCGCCGGCGCAGGTCATTGTGGTGCCGCCTGTTAAGATTGGCGTATGCTGGGATTGCCGTATCCGGAGCGTCACCGCGCAGCGGAGAAACCGGCGGGTTTTCTCTGGGGTTTAGCGGCGCTCGGTGTCCGGTGGAAAGTTGACGAAAAGACCTGCAACGGGCGGCGCCATGGTCTTGTCTACAGCGCGAGTCAAGCGCGTCACGGCCTTCCTGGTTTGTGCGCCGGCGCTGTTTCACATGCCGGTTTCAGCACTGGGCGGCGACATTCGGCCGGTCGAGCTCGAGCTCGTACTGGCGATCGATACCTCGGTCAGCGTCGACGATCGCGAGTACGCCCTGCAGCTGCAGGGCGTCGCCCATGCCTTTCGGGACCGCGCGGTGATTGCCGCGATACGGGACGCCGGGGTGAACGGCATTGCCGTTACCGTGGTGCAGTGGGGTGTCGGCTTGCAGCAACGTGTTGCGGTGGATTGGACTCATATCCACGATGGGGCGTCGGCGGAATCGTTTGCCCGCGAAGTCGAGGCCGGTAGACGGTTATTCGTCGGTAATGGTACCGGGCTCAGCCGTGCACTGACCTTCGCTTCCGAGCAATTCGGCGGCAACGGATTTTCCGGCCGGCGCCGGGTCATCGATGTATCGGGGGATGGCCGCAACAATTCGGGCCGTTCCCCCGCCGAGGTTCGCGACCAGATTGTCGCGGCGGGCATTGTCGTCAATGGTTTGGCGGTTCTCGATGGCGACACCGCACTGGGGACCTATTTCGAACGCTATGTCGCGGGCGGCGCGGCGTCCTTCGTGCTAACCGTCGGCACCTTCGAGGATTTCGCGGTCGCGATGAGGGCCAAATTGCTGCGCGAGATCACGGTCCCGATGGCGCGGTCTCCCGGTTGCCGACAGTCGGATTGCGGGGCGCCGGTAGGGCGATTGGCCAGGGCGTCGTACGCCATGCCGCTCTAGGCGGTGACCGGTTGGAGCGCCGTGGTCGATTTGCTTCTGCGCGAGATAAGAAAGATCTGTGCCGACGGCATCCGGCGCGGCGGCGAGGCGAGCGCCTATCTGCCGCGCATTATCGCCGCGATCGATATGGGCGGCACACCGACGGCGCTTGAGCCGCGTCGCCTGCCGGCCACCGATCGTCACCTCGGAACGGCGCTCGCCGAGGCCCGGCTTGCGGGGGCAGGGGATTTGGCGGCGGCCATCGACGCGCTTGCCGATCAATTAAGGTGGCACGATACCTACGGTTTCTATGGCCATGATCCGTCGCTCGAGCCGTTTCAGGGCGAATACGCCTTCACCGCGATCATGGCACCGGAGTCGCGCGGCCGCTTCGGCTTGCTGACAAGCGACCGGACCTTTTTCGGGCTCTCGCTCCAGGGCCCGAATATCTACTACCCGCCCCATGCCCACACCGCGGTCGAGGTCTATTATGTGATTGCCGGATCGGCGGCTTGGCGGCGCGGCGACGAGGCGTGGACGATCCGCAAGCCCGGCACCTTTATCCTTCACGACAGCGGTGTCGCGCATGCGATGAGAACCGCGAACGAGCCGTTGCTGTGCCTCTATTCCTGGGTGACGGACCTGGTTTCGCCGGTCGATTTGGTGGCCGAATTCGCGTAGCCGATGGTCGCGACACCAGAGCCCTTACTATGAACTCAGAGTCAATTCTGTTTCGCATCCGGCGCGCCGGCCCGCAAGGAAGCGCGCGTAGCGCGATGCCGAAGCATCGGGCAAGCTTGCCGACGCCGTGGTCGGCCGCCAGATGGAAACCCTACGGGACGGGCGCTTTTGACCGCCGGGGGCGTCGCTCGTCGCTCGATATGCTTCGGCATGTCGTCGCTCCTCGCCCCTGCCCGGCGGCCAAAACCGCTCCGTCAGAATGGCTCCGAGTTCATAGATAGGGCTCTATGTATTGCGGCCAGAGGGCTCACTTGGCACGCTTTGGTCCTGATTGGCCCAGTACAAATTCGCCTGCAATCCTCTTCCCGTGCGAATCGTTGCCTGGCTTCGGCACAGGTCCGCTCGTGCAACGCCACAGCAGACTGAACCAGAATGGCGAACAACTCTGGGTCGTCGGCGGAACCCGCCGGCAGTTTCGAGCCGCTCTTTGCCTTCTTCCTGCTGATTACGCCGGGTCCCGGTGTTCTGACCACCGCCGGTGTCGGCTCGCTCTTGGTCGAGGCGGCGTTGGTGACGGGATTGGCGGCATTCCTGTTGCCATACTCGCCGCTGCGGACAGTGCTGCTCGGCCACGCCGTCGTCTATTTGCTCTATATTGCTTACCGGATCGCAACCACCCGCACCGATGTCGCGATCGTGGCCGCCAGCCGTCCGCTGAAATCTTCGAACGGAATCGCGCTGCAGACCGTCAATCCTAAAGCCTACGCGGTGATGACCACCTTTTTACCGGGTTCGCGTTCTACCCCGAGAACCCGGCCCTTGAAGCGCTGGTCAAGGCGGTCGTTTTCACCGGCATTTCATTCCCGGTCGACCTGGCCTGGCTTTACGCCGGCGATAGCCTGAAGCGCTGGGCGTCCGGGCGACGCGGGCAATCAACATCACCACGGCGCTGGCCATGGTGGCCGTCGTCCCGCTGGCGATGCTAATCTGAACACATAGCGCTCCGGATATCGCGATGAACGAGCCAAGCGGAACACGGGACAAACATAGATGAACCAACCGGAACGATGGCAGCTAACGGATGCCGGGGCGGAGAGCTACGAGCGCTATCAGGTGCCAAGCGTCTTCGCGCCGCTGGCCAAGATTTTCCTCGCCCATGTTCCCTTGGGTCCCGGCCAACGCGTGCTCGACCTCGCCTGCGGCACCGGGATCGTGGCGCGCCTCGCCGCTTCCATCGTCGGGCCCGAGGGTCGCGTCGTCGGTATCGACCTCAACGAAGGCATGCTCGAGGTCGCGCGCCGCCATTCGCCGGAGGGCGCCGCTCCGATCGAGTGGCACCGGGGCGACGTCGCCGCACTCCCGATGCCGGAGTCCGCGTGCGACGTCGCGTTGTGCCAGCAGGGTCTTCAGTTCTTCCCCGACAAGGCGGCGGCGCTGGCGGAGATGTATCGCGTCTTGTGCCCGGGCGGGTGGCTCGCGCTTTGCGTCTGGCGGTCGATCGATCACAGTCCGTGCGCCACTGCTGCCGCCGACGGCCTACGGCACCATATCGGCGTTGAGGCGGCGACCCGGATCGGCGCACCCTTCGTTCTCGGCGATGCCGCCACGCTGCGGGCGCTTGTCGCGGCCGCCGGATTCCGAGACATCGACATCACCGCGGCGGTCCTGACCCGACGCATGCTTCCGCCGGCGGAATCAATTCCCGGTTTCCTCGCCAGCACCCCGGTCGGCCCCGACATCACCGCGCTCGAGGAGCCTGCGCGGGAGAGGATGATCGCCGAGATCGGCGACGCCCTCGCGGCCTATCGCAATGCCGAGGGGATGGCCATTCCCCAGGGAACCCATATCGTGTTGGCCAAGAAATAAATGGGCCGGTGCCGCGAAATTTGAATACGATCTAAGACCGAGAAACCAGCAACAGACAGGCCGCCAGCAATTTACGGCTGTCGCCGAAAATCGGCGACTTCTCGCCGCGCCAGCGGGCGAGCCCGCGCGCCGGCGGGTCACCGCCCTCGGCGAGTGCGCGCACCGCCTGACGCGCCTCGGCGGCGAAGCGCCCATGCCGTTCGCGGATCGTTGCCTCGTATTGATCGCGATGGAGTGCTTCCATGCGCAGGTGGAACAGCGAGCTGCGGGCCCGAAAATCGACCTTCATGCCGACAACCCAAAGGCCGCTCGCGTCCCACACCCGCCGTGCTTCGGAGAATAGGGCGGCGGCGGCCTCGCTGCCCTCGTGACGCAGTGCGAAGGCCGCGTTGGCCAGGCTGGTGCCGATGCGGGGATCGGGATTCTCGAACGAATCGCGCGCTACCAGGAGCGTCTCGCGCCACAGCGGTGCCGCCGCCTCGATATTGCCGTCAACGGCGAGTTGGGCCGCCTGCTCGGACTTGGTTTCCCACTCGATGTCGGCCGTCGACCATCCGGCGGCGCGAGCCGCGGCATAGTCGAAATCATTACCCGCCGAGGTAGGCTTTTCGGACATGGTCGTTCTCATTCAATTCCGCGGCCGGCCCTTCCAGCGCCAAGCGGCCGATTTCGAGGACATGGGCATGATCGGCGAGTTGCAGCGCCAACTCCGCATTCTGTTCGACCAGGACCACGGGCACGCCGTGAGCGCTGATCTCGCCGATGATATGAGCGATTTCCTGGACGATGACCGGCGCCAGTCCCGTCGACGGCGCGCCGAGCGACAGCAGGCGCGGATCGGCCATCAGAGCCCGCCCGATCGCCAGCATCTGCTGCTCGCCGCGCGACATCGTCCTGGCCCGTTGCCTGCGCCGCTCGCGGAGCTGGGGAAAGCGCGTGAAGGTTTCCTCAAGGTTCTTTTCGATCGCTGCCGTGTCGGCGCGCAGAAAGGCGCCGGTCCGATCAGGCTGCGGATCTCGCCGCGCTCGATCGAGAAACTCAGAGCATCGACCGCGACCAGCCCGCCGAACTGCATTTTCAGGGATTCGACCGACAGGATGGGCATGGATTGTCCGGCTCCGAGATTTGTGTATCTATGATTGACGGGCCCAACGGAAACAAGGAATCGGGTAACGGCCGACCGGCCAAGGTTGGAATGGGGGTCGTTGCCTTCGACCGTTGCGAGCAAGTCTAGACCGCGTGCGGAAGAGGTTCAACCAAATGCTACCAAATAGTACCGAACCTGTTAATTGGATACCGCTTTGACAGGGCAGGGCGATCGCTGCTGCCTTGCGAGTAGCTGAAAACGTCAGATTTGTGCTGCGTATCAAACTGAGACGGTCGTGTCGAATTGGCTCATAATTGGTC
The DNA here is from genome assembly GCA_024244705.1 of Alphaproteobacteria bacterium. NCBI lineage: Bacteria > Pseudomonadati > Pseudomonadota > Alphaproteobacteria > Alphaproteobacteria bacterium. The sequence goes on along the minus strand of JAAEOK010000073.1, from coordinate 123,923 downwards.
TGATTCGGTTTTCCCAACCGCCAGGGGCGGGGTGGCGATGAATGTGCCCGCCGCCGCCTTTGCGAACGCCGGACGAACCTCCGTCCCGGAATCCGGCCGCCGATTCCGGGGCAGGAGCGCTATCGGGTTCGCGGCGGTTCTGCCCTCGCCGTCCACTTGGCCGGGAACGACAGGCTGCAGGTGATTGACGCCGAGGGTCTGCAACCGTGCGAATTGATCGCCTTCGGCGCCGATGGCTGGGTTTCGAGACTCTGGACATGTTGCGGATCGAAGCCGGACTAATACCGCCCGGCTCCGAGTATGACGACCAGATCGACCCGTTCGAGGCGGGGATCGGATTTACCGTGCCGCTCAAATCCAAGAACGAGGATTCCATCGGCCGCGACGCCTTGCTCAAGCGCAAGGACCATCCGCAGCGGCGCCTCGTCGGCCTCGAACTCGAAGGCGGAGAGCCGGCCGCCCACGGCGATTGCGTTCATGTCGGACGGCTCCAGGTCGGCACCGTTACCAGCGCAACGCGGTCGCCGATTCTGGCCAAGAACATCGCTTTGTGCCGGATCGCGGTCGAGCATGGCGACGTCGGGACAGAGGTCGAGGTCGGTAAGCTCGACGGTCAACAGAAACGCTTGCCGGCGCGGGTGGTACCGTTTCCCCTTTACGATCCGAAGAAGGAACGGGTCAGGGCCTGACTATTGGCGGGGTGCTGGCGGGGCGCGCCGGAATCCCGTCGCGCTCCGAGACGGCGACAACGGCGTCCAACGCGGTGATGACTCCGCACAAGGTATCCCAGCCCGAGCAATGGCCGATGCGGTCGATGGCGTCGAGGCGTTCGGGATAGGTAACCGTACGGCCGGCCCGGAGTTCCCCCAGTAATTCGTGAATGGCGGCGCTGCCATAGCCTTCGGCGGCTGCCCTCACGTGGGCGGTGCTGATCCGGTTGCCGGCCCGGTGCACGTCGTCACAGGCACTGGCTGCCAGGCGAGTCCGGGCTGCGTCCGCGCCGACCGCATCGAGAGCCAATATCGTCCCGCCGAGGAAATCGTCACCCGAGGGCGTCAATCCGGGCCCGAGCCCGGCCAAGGCGTCCATCGCCGGCGGCGGGTAAGGGTCATGATTGGGACTTCTCGCGAGTGCCATTTCGAGCCAAGTCCGAAGCTCTTCGATGGGGCCGCGGGCAGCCTTCGCCAAGGGTGTCGTCGGGCGGCGGTTTTGGCCGCCGAGGACGCAATGCGCGAGGCCTTGGTCGGGCAGGCGGGCGGCCATGACGCGCCGCAATTCCTGCAAATTCCGCCTCAGGTCGGCGGGGTGGGGCGCCTCGGGATAGGGTCGCGGATGCCAGCTTTCCATGGCAGCGGTCTCGAAGGCGAAGCTGCCGCGGATACGAACGCTCCGGTCGATCGCGATGAACGGGGTTCCGTCGCGGAGCCCGCTGGCCAGCCAATCCGTCTTGCCGGGTGCGTCGCAGATCGCATTGAGGGGGCCGAGGCCGAGCGTCTCGGTGCCGATACAGACGAACCTTCCCTCCGATTCGAGATAGAAACTGCTGGAAAAGACGGCGGCGACGGTGCCGGTCGTGCCGGCGCGCAGGACACGTCCGCCGATGGTGCCGCAACTCAGCAGTCGGAAGTGATGGGACACCTTCTGCCTATTCGTCGTCGGCGACGACGTGCGTTCCGGTCTCGCCGTGCAGGGCGGACATGGCTTCCTCGAGATGGCCGATGATGACGCGCTCGCCGCCGCCTTCGAGGAAGCGGACCGCTGCTTCGATCTTGGGACCCATGCTGCCCGAGGGGAAGTGGCCCTCGGCGTCGAGCGCCCGCAGCTCGCGCAGGGTCACCGTTTCGAGATCGCGTTGCTGGGGTGTCCCGTAGTGGATGGCGACCTTCGAGACGGCGGTCAGGATCATCAAGGTTTCCATGCCCAGAACATTCGCCATATGAGCCGAGGTCAGGTCCTTGTCGATGACCGCGGCGACTCCATGGCGGACGCCCTTCGGACCGCGGATGACCGGGATACCGCCACCGCCGCCGGCGATGACCACGGTCCCGCGGCGCGCGAGCACCTGGACCAGGGAGATGTCGCAGACGTGACGCGGCTTCGGCGACGGCACGACGTGGCGCCAACCGCGGCCGGAATCCTCCATCATCGGCCAGCCGAGCTCCTTGCTGACAGCCTCCCACTCATCCTCGCCGAAGAACGGTCCGACCGGTTTCGTCGGGTTGTCGAACGCTGGGTCGTCGGGGTCGACCTCGACTTGGGTTAGCAGGCAGGCGACATGACGGTCGCTGTCCGCGTCACGGAGCGCGTTCTCCATCGCCTGCATCAAGAGATAGGCGATGCCGCCCTGGCTGTGGGCGACACAGATGTCGAGCGACATCGGCGCCACGCGGTCGCGGGTCAGCACCTGACGCATCAGAATCTTGCCGACGACCGGGCCATTGCCGTGGGTCACGACCAACTCGTTGTCGAGCAGGGTGAGGGGCAGCAGTGACTGCGCGGTCTTGGCGGCGATCGCCTCCTGTTCGGCGGATGTGCCTTCGATGTTCTCGGGATGGGTCGCGTTGCCGCCAATGGCGACAAGCAACCGGCCGGGGATTTCGACGTTGGGTGCCATGTTCCCCGCCTCCTCAGGCCTCGCCCCGGGTACAAGCCAATGCAAATGCGGCGGCATCGGCGTTGGATGGCGCGACGTGAACGCCTGCGGCTTCGAGTTTCGCGATCTGCAAAGTCAATCCCTGCGGATCGCCATCGGTGCCGGTGACCGATGCTACGACGATTGGCCATTTCTGCCCGGCGTGCGAGGCCAGGGTGGCGGCGAGGTGACCGGCAGGATCGGTATGAGCGCCATAACCCAGGACCAGATCGAGCAGGATCACCGCCGCTTCCGGGTCGGCGAGCGCGGTCGCGAGGGCGTCGTCGCGCACCGATGGGTCGATCATCGGGTGCGGTTTGCCACGGGTATATTCATCGTCGCCGAGGTCGATCAACGGATGCGCGGGTTCCTCGCCGGCGAGGGTCGGCACGCCGGGTATCGGCGCGTTCGACTCGATCGCCTCCCCGGCCATGCGGAAAACGACCTGAGCCTCCGCGCATAGCGTGCCACCGGCGAATAATCCGTGGACCCGCCACCGCGACGCCGGCGCGTGCGCGATATCGCGCGGCACGTCGAGCAGCGTGCTGGCGCTCTTGTTGCCGAGCGCATGGGTCGCGCCGGCCTTCAGCGTCAGCGCCACCGCCGCGTTGGCCGGCGCCTCCGATTCGTCGCCGCCGATGAAGCACAGGGTGAAGGTCTTGTCGCTGCCGGCGATTCGATCCGTCACCCGTTTCGCCACCGCCGCCGCGGGGGGCTTCGATATCAGGACGATATGCCTGGTCTCCGGATCGGCATCGAGCAAGTCGAGCGCCATCAGGGTGGTGATGCCGCCGACGTCCTCCTTGAGGTCGCGGCCGCCGACGCCGATGGCGTGGGAAATGCCCCCGCCGCCTCGGGCGATGAGGCAGGAGACCTCCTGAATGCCGGTCCCCGATGCGCCAACGATGCCGATATCGCCGCGCGGCAGTTTGTTGGCGAATCCGAGCGCGGCGCCGTTGATGATCGAGGTGCCGCAATCGGGACCCATGAACAACAGGCCGAGCGCTTGGGCTTCTTGCTTGAGCGCGGCCTCGTCGGCGATGGCGACGTTATCGCTGAACATCATGACATGGAGGCCGCGCCGCAATGCCTTGCGGCCCTCGGCGGCGGCGAAATCACCGGGCACCGAGATCAGCGCGATATTCGAGTCCGGGGCCGCCTTGACCGCTGCGCGCAGCGAGCGCGGCCGCCAGCTCTCGCCGGCTTCGCTCATCCCTGTCGGACGTTCGAGCAACCGGGCAGCTTCGACTTTGGCCGCGGTGGCGGCGGCGGCGGTGGCGGCGCGGATGCCGATGATCAGATCGCCGCCTTCCGCCGTATCGCCGTCCTCGGTCAACAGATTGGCATCGGCCATGATCCGCTTGTTGGCCGGTGTCCCCATCATCAGCGCCGCCTCTTCGATACCCGGCAGGCCGGCGATTTCTCGAGAAAAGCGCATCAAGGCCACCGAATCGAGATAGACGCCGCGGCGGATCTCGTTGTGGATCACCGCGCTCATGCGACACCCAGCCGATCCGCCAGCGCGACCAGTGCCTGCTTGAAGCAGGCCATTGGCGCGCGGACCACGCCGGCGCCGACCTGACCGACGCCGGCGTCCTTGTGGGCGATCCCGGTATTGATCGTCGGCGCCATGTCGGTATCGACGACCAGGCGAATATCGATGCCGGTCGGCACGCCCGCATAGTCCATGGCCGGGATTGTCCATTCCGGGTTTTCGGCGACCGTGATCTCCGACATGTTTCGGGTAAAGTTGGCCGCGTCCGAGGCCGCGCCGGCGCCGACGAACCCCGCCACTGCCGGTGACGCACCCATCGCGAAACCGCCGAGTCCCATGGTCTCGACAATTGTCGAATCGCCCATGTCGGGGTTGGCATCGGCTTCCGTAAAGCCCGGAAAATACAGCCCTTCCGGCATCTCGACCGGGGCCGTGAACCAACTATCGCCGGTGCCGCTGACGCGGATGCCGAAATCGGTTCCGTTGCGGCACATCGCGGTGACGACACTCGATCCGTCGATATCGCGGACCGGATCCGTGATCGCCTTGCCCATGGCCATCGCGATATTGAGAAAGAACTGGTCGTTGCCACCGATGAAGGCGAGGGTCTCTGCCAGCTTGTCGCCGTCACGCAGCGTACGGGCCAGCGGTGGCGCCAATTCGCGCAGCGTGAGCCCGGAACAGGCGACGTTGCGCTGGTGCATCTCATCGCCCATGGCCAAGCCGCGGGCGACGATGTTCTTGAGCGGAATACCGCCGCAATCGAGGATCGCCGCCTTCAACGCCGGGCCGAGCACGTCCCGCAGCCAGCGCAGGCGGTTCAGGACCTCGTCGTCGTTGCCGCCGAACCGCATGACCTTGCCCAGCCCCTCGTTGATCGTGCAGTAGGCGCGATTGCCGAAGGCCCGGTTCTCGACCACCATGACCGGCTGGTTCAGAGTCGTCATGCCGGTCATCGGGCCGACGGCATCGAAATCGTGGTTGGGGTGGAACGCGAAATCTCCGGCCGCCGCCATTGACGCGGCCGTCTCGAGTTCGTCGGCCCAGCCCTCGAAGACGGCGATCCCGGTCACCGCACCGCGCATCGGGCCGCACATCCGGTCCCATTCGATGGGCGGGCCGGCATGGAGGATCATGTGATCGCCTAAGGTCGGGATCGCTTCGCGTGCCGGAACCACGTCGACCAGGACCGGATCGGCCGCCAGCATGCGGCGGACCGCCTCCTGATTGGCTTGTTCGATCTTCTCCAAGGTTTTGGCCGCCTTCCTCAGGTGCCCAGCTTGGACAGCAGGTCGGCCAACACCGGGTCGCCGCCGGCCGGTGGCGACCAGTCGATATCGATCACGGCAATGCCCTGGTTTTTCAGATCATCCGCAAAAAACGACAGACCCACATTGACGACATGGGGTTTGTCACGCAGCAGGCTCGCGATGTTGTTGGATCCCTCGGCGTCGCTCATCTCAATCCCAGCATTCTTTGTCCGCCCCATTTGCCATGCGTTGACTATACGTCACCGTGGCCGGCGGCGGCACAATAACCATCCGTTCAGGCCGCACCCGCGCCGGCCATGATTTGCTTCGCCAGGCCGAGCAGCATGAGATCGGCGCCGGGCCGGGCAATAATCGACAGGCCCAGCGGAAGCCCTCCCAAGCGCGCCAGCGGGAGGCTGATCTGCGGCAGCCCGCCGAGCCCCGAGACGCACAACAGGCACATCGCGTGGTGGCGAAACCGGACCTCGACATCGTCGGTCGGCGTGTTCTTGAGCGGTGCGACGCGCGGCGAGGTCGGCATGCAGATGACGTCGCCATCCTCCAGCACAGCGGCGAGACGGGCGCGAATACGGTCGTGGTCGCGCCGGCACCGCGCCACCACGTCGCGGTCGACCTTGCTGGCCCATTCCATACGCTCGCGAACACCGCGACCCAAATCGGGTTTGGCGGATTCGATCCACGAGCCATGGTTGGCCCAAACCTCGGACGCCTGGATGACGCGAAACACCTCGAACCATTGCGCCAAACCGTCCTCGCTGACGGTTATGCGATCGGCCGCGCCGATCGTGGCGGCAACCCGCTCGACGGCGGGTGCCAGCGCGTCGCGCACGTCCGGATCGACGAGAGAGAAGGCATCCTCGGCCACCCGCAGGCGCCGAGGCGCCGGTGCCGGCCCATTTTCGGCCAACAGCACGCGGCCGACGCGGTCGAACAGGTCACCCTCGCGCGCAAACCACCCGACCACGTCGAAACTGGCACTGAACGGGATAATCCCGTCGGTGGCGATCCGTTCCAGTGTCGGGCGCATGCCGAGTATGCCGCAATAGCTCGCCGGCAGCCGGACCGATCCGCCGCAATCGGTGCCGAGCGCGAAGTCGACCAGTTCCGTCGCGACCGCCGATGCCGAGCCGTTGGACGAACCGCCGGGGATCCGGTCCGGCGCCGCCGGGTTGAGCGGCGTGCCGTAATGCTTGTTCTCGCCGGTCAGGCTGTAGGCCATCTCGTCGGTCAGGGTCTTGCCGACCATATCGGCGCCGGCATCCAACAGGCGCTGCACCGCCGAGGCGGTATGCGTGGCTTCGGAATGGGTCTGCAGCCAGGTCGGATTGCCGAACCCGGTTCGGTGACCGGCAATGTCGATGATGTCCTTGACGCCGAATCGCAGACCCTTGAGCGGGCCCTCCGCTGCGCCATCGAGGGCGACATCGGTGCCGCGGCAGAACGCGCCGTGGGGATCGTCCATTTGGCTGCCTGCGATCTCGAGCCCAACCGCCATTCAATGGGGCCGGTGCAGTGCCGCCGGCTCGCGGGTAAATGTCCGCCGGCCCCGCTTGAAGCCGTAGATCGGCGGTATGAGTTCGGCCACCGCGGTCGCCGCGTCGGTGCAGTCGTGGACGACCATGTCGGCCGAATTGCCCACCGCGACGCCATAATCGTCGAGGCGGATCAATCGGGCGGAACGCTCGGTCACCATATTGAAGCACTCGAGCACATCATCGCGTTTCCCGACATGGCAGATATTCGCATAGAGATTGGCCATTCGGATCAGCGAGCAGTCGCCGAACGGGGTGAACGGGTTCAGCACGTTGTTCGAGGACAGGGAGCAATTGACGCCCGAATCCAGCATGGTGTGGACTGGGACGACGCCGCGCATGATGTTGTGATCCATGTGCCGGCCCATGAGAAAAAGATCGGTCGACGGCAACACGGTGACGGCGACGCCAGAATCGGCCAGCGGCTTCAGAAGCCGTTGAAACTTCTCCGGCGGCATCGTCGACAGCTTGGTGACATGGCCGACCGCGACCCGCCCGCCATAGTCGAACTTGTCGGTCAACTCGCAGACATAGGGGATGTCCAGCTCGTCATGAGTGGGGCCGAAATCCAGATGCATGTCGATGTCGACGTCGAACTCGCGCGCCATCTCGAACACACGATCGATCTGCCCCCTGGGGTCACTGTCGGTATAGGGCGCGGCCCCGACGACGCGGCAGCCGCGCTTCAGCGATTCGACCATCAACTCGTCGGTGCCCGGATTGTTGAGCAGGCCCTCTTGGGGGAAGACGCAGATCTCCAGGTCGATCGCCCATTTGTATTCATCGATCAGCGGCATTAGGCCCTCGAGACTACGCAGGCCGACGACCGGATCGACCTCTAGATGGGTCCGCATATGGGTGGTGCCGTGGAGCAGGCTTTTTTCCAGCGTACGCACGGCGCGGTCGTGGCAATCCTCGGCGGTGAAGCCCTTTTTCGCGAGCGCGACTTGTTCGATTGCCTCGTCGAGGTGTCCCTTTTCCGATTTGCAGCGTTCGAGGATGCAGGACTTATCGAGATGGATGTGGGTCTCGATGAACCCCGGGCCGACCAACCGACCGCCAACGTCGAGCTCTTCGCCTTCGGCGATCAAGTGGGGCTCGATGACGGCGATCCTGCCGCCATCGATGCCGATGTCGACGGGGTTGCCGTCATTGACTACGGCAACCCGCGCGTTTCGCAAGATTAGATCCATGGCTTACTCCATTCCGCCGGTCGGTGCCGGCGATGCTTGGTTTTGACCCGATATGCCGGCCTCGCCGAGATAGGCTTGTTCGAGCGCCGGGTCGTCGCGAATTTCGTCCGTGGTGCCCTGATGAACGATGCGCCCCGATTCGAGAATATACCCCCGATCGGCAACCGACAGGGCGAGACCCGCCATTTGATCGACCAGCAGAATTGTGATGCCCTCGTCGCGCAGCTCCGCCAAGACCTCGAACAATTCGTTGATCAGGGTCGGCGCGAGGCCGAGCGATGGCTCGTCGAGCAGGAGAATCGTCGGTTTGGCAACGAGGCCGCGGGCGATGGCGAGCATCTGTTGCTCGCCGCCGGACAGCAATCCGGCTCGGCTTCCCGCCCGTTCGCGTAGCTTGGGGAATCGGTCGAGCATCGCTTCGACCTCGATCCCGTCGTCGAAGTCGCTCCGCGCATAAGCACCGAGCCGGATATTGTCGACGACGCTGAATTCCGGAAAGACCTGGCGCCCTTCCGGGACCAGGATCAGGCCTTCGCCGGCGATGCGGTTGGCGGTGAATTTGGTGATGTCGCGGCCGAGCAGAAGTACATTGCCCTGTTCGGGCCGGTGAAGTCCCGTCACCGTGCGCATCAGCGTCGACTTGCCGGCGCCGTTGGCGCCCAGGACGGCCACCATCTCGCCGCTTCGGACCGACAGATCGACGGCCTGGAGCACCGGCGCCGCGCCGTAGCCGGCGGTCAACGCCTCGATCTCGAGCACCGGTTGGTCGCTGGGTTGCCACGCTTCGGGGCGTCCTCGGCCGGCAAAGTCGCTATCGCCGAGATAGGCTTTGCGGACGTCGGCATTGGCGCGGACCTCGGCCGGCGATCCGTCGGCGATCCGCCGGCCGGCATCGAGAACGTAGATGTGATCGGAGATGCCCATCACCAGGGACATGTCGTGCTCGACGATGATGACCGTGACCCCGGTATCGGCGATGCGGCGCAGTAGGTGACCCAGACCCTCCGTGTCGTTGCGGCCGAGGCCGGCCGCCGGCTCGTCGAGCAGCAGGACCTGGGGGCGGATGGCAAGCGCGCGGGCGATTTCGACCAATCGCTTGTCGATATGGGGCAACGCGCCGGCGGTCTGCTCGACCGGCCCCGTATAGCCGACGAAGACCAGCAACGCTTCGGCCAATCCGCGTCCGCTGTCGTCGCCGCCGACGCCGCCGAAGAGTGCCCTGGTTATCGATCCGAGGTTGCCCCTACGGAGCGCGATCTCGAGATTTTCGAGGACGGAAATGTTCTCGAACAATTGCGTCGTCTGATAGGTGCGCGCGATACCGGCCCGGGCGATGATGTGCGACGCCTGCCCGGCGACGTTTCGGTCGCCGAGCCTGACAATTCCCGAATCGGGCTTGTAGAAGCCGCCGATCAGGTTGAGGACGGTGGTCTTGCCGGCACCGTTGGGTCCGATGATGCTGGTCACCTGTCCGGACCGAGCGGCGAAACTGACATCGTCGACGGCGGCGACACCGCCGAACGAAATGCACAGGTCGTCGACCAGGAGCGCATCGTCGCTGCGACCCTCGGACAGGAATGCGGCGATATCGATGTCACCGGCTTCGGCCGGCCTCGGATCGGTGCGCCTCAGGCGTCGCTCGATCTCGCCGACGATGCCACGCGGCGCGGCCAAAAGGACGACCAGCAGCAGGATGCCGACGAACAGCAAGCGGTACTCCGCCAGGAACGACAGGAACTCGGGCACCAGAACGACAACGAGCGCCCCGGCGACCGGCCCGAGAACGGTCCCGATGCCGCCGATGATGGCGACCAGCAGGAACAGGATCGATTGCAGGAAGGGAAACGATTCGGGGCTGATGAAGGCGGTGATCGACGCGAACACGGCGCCCGCGACGCCGGCGATGACCGCCGACAGGGTAAAGGCAACGGTGCGGATCGCGACCGGATTCAGGCCGAGTGACTGTCCCGCGGTCTCGGAATCGCGGACCGCCCGCATCGCCATTCCCCATGTGCTGGGGCGCAGGCGGGCAAACAGAAACACGCTGACGACCGTGAGCGCCAGCACCAGCAGCGCGATATCCCGTTCGACGAATTCGTGGCCGAAGGCGTCGGGCATGGGGATGAACATGATACCGTTCCAGCCGCCGGTGACGTCCTTCCATTCGGCCGCACCCTGTTCGACGACAAAGGCGAAGGCGATGGTGATCATCGCCAGATAAGGCCCCCGCACACGGAGCGCGGGGATCGCCAGCAATGTCCCGGCGGCGCCGGCGACGATACCGGCGAGCGGCAGAGCGAGCCAGAAGCTCCACGCGTAGGTGGTGGTCAGGATGGCGCCGGTATAGGCCCCGATCGCGTAAAAACCGACGTGGCCGAGGGAAATCTGTCCGGTCAGGCCGAGCAGGATATTGAGGCCGACGCCGACCATCGCGGTCAGGCCGACGAGCACGATGATGTAGACCTGGTAACCGTCGGCAGCGAATATCGCGGCCGCCGTGGCGGCGATCGCGACCAGCAGGCAAAGGCGGTAGAGCGCTTTCATACCTTCTTCACCGCGGCGCGGCCAAACAGGCCATGGGGGCGTAGCGCCAGCGCCACAATGATCAGCGCGAAGGTGACGATCTGGGTATAGGTTGAACCCAGCACGGCGGTGATCAACGCCTCGACCATGCCGTAGACGAGGCCGGCGACCATGACCCCCCAGGCGTTGGTGATGCCGCCCAGGATCGCCACTGCGAACGCCTTGATCCCGAACAGCGTGCCCATGGTCGAAGAAATGATGAACAGCGGCGCGATCAAGACTCCGGCGATGCCCGCGAACAGGCCGGAGAGCGCGAATGTCGTGATGACGGCGGCGGTGACATTGATGCCCATGAGGCGCGCCGCATCCGGATTCTGTACAACCGCGAGCAGTGCCTTGCCGTGCTTGGTCCGGTGCGAGAAAAAGTGAAGCGCGACCGCGATGCCAAGACCGACCACCGGGATCATGACTTGCAGCGGCTGTACCTTGAGGTCCGCGATGTAAAAATATTCCGTCGTCAGCGGCGACGGCGGCATGCCCCTCGGGTCCTTGCCGAAGGTAAACAGGACGACGTTCTCGAGGATAATGCCGATGGCGACCGTGGCCATCAACCAAGCGTCGGAGCCGCGCTTCACGAACGGGCGGACGCCGACCCGCTCGACGACAATGCCCCACATGGCGCACAGGATGAGCGCGAAGATGACGGCCAGCCACATCGGCCAGCCGAAGGTCACGGCGAAGCTGAAGGTCAGCACGGCGCCGAGCATCATCGCGCTGCCCTGGGCGAAATTCACCGTGTTGGAAACCGCGTAGGTGACGTAGAAACCGAGCGCCAGCAGCCCATACATGCTGCCGAGGCCGAATCCAGTGATGATGGCGGATGGTATCAGCATCGTTCGGGATCGCACGGCGCCATGGAACCGTGCCGCATTAGGCCGCTATCCGGCGCCGGCCGCAGCCGGCGACCGGGCGGCCCAAATCCCCTTTCAGGGGCCGAGCCGCCCGCTTCACCGCGGTACTACTCGACCGGCGTGATCGTGGTGCCCTCGAAACGAACCATGATGTAGTCGTTCTCGTTCAACGCATCATGATTGTCCTTGGAAAACGGCGGGTCGTACACTTTGATCAGACCGGCATACGAATCCATGTTTTCCAACGCCTCGCGGATGGCATCGCCGTCCGTGCTTCCGGCCTGGTTGATCGCCCGGGCGAGGATGTGCATGGCGTCGTAGGCGTTCGCGGTACCGACCGGCGAAAAAATATCGTCCGCTCCCTTGATCTCGGGAAACTTGTCGATCAAGGCCTGCAGCACGCGTTTGCCGGTGTCGCCCTGGTCACCGTAAAAGCTGTAGGTCTGGACGAAATGGGCATCGCCCGCGGTCGGGCCGGCAAGCTCGGGGAACCGACCGCCCGAGATGCCCCAGTGGGAGACCACCGGTACGTTCCAGCCCATGCGCTCGCGCGACTTCATCATTTGTGCGCCGGGCGGGGCATTGGTGACGAGAATGATCGCCTCGGCGCCCGCGTCCTTGAGGCGGGTCAGTTGGGGCACCATGTCGACGTCGTTGTTCTCGAACTTCTCGACGCCGACAATCTCGACGCTGTTGTTGCTCGCATCGGCGGCCTTCAGGCCTTTCTCGTTCGATTCGCCCCACGGATTGTTGATCAGCATGAGGCCGACCTTCTTGGCGCCGAATGTGGCGTCGGCATATTGCAGGAGCTTGATGTCGACGATGGCGTCGACGGCCGACACGCGGAAGACGTAGTTGGGGTCGGCGCCATTGCGGGTGATCGGTGTGGCGGCAGCCCAGTCGCCCATGAACGGCACCTTCGACTTATTGGCCAGCGGAACGATGGCCAGCGAAACCGGCGAATCGATGCCGCCGAAGAAGGCCGCGACCTTCTCCTTGAAGATCAGCTCGCGGGCGGCGATGACGCCCTTGGGCGGATTGGACTCGTCGTCGCGGCGGATCAGCTCGATCATGCGACCGCCCAAGATTCCGCCGGCGCCATTGATCTCGTCCATCGCGACCGTGAGGCCGCGGGTGATCGCTTCGCCCGATTGCGCCGATGGCCCGGACAAGGCGGCGACGAGTCCGATCTTGACCGGGTCGGCGGCAGTGGCCGGGTGGACGACGAATGCGCCCAATGCAAGACTTGCGGCGGCCAACATCAGGCGACGCCGTGATTCTCCTAAGACTTTTCGATACGGCATGATGTTCTCTCCCTGTGTGGAAATTTATTGTTCCTTGCGACCATGAAATTCGCTAAGTAATAATATTTTTACAAAAGGCGGCGAGTGTCAAGCGAACAGCACCGAGGCGAGGACAGTATGGCATCAAAGAGCGGCAATCCGGCGATGAAAACATCCAAGATGGTCGCGGCCAAACCCGCGGCGCACACCGTCCCGACCGGACGCCGCGTGTCCAAGTGCCGCATCGCCCCCAAGCGGAACGCGGCGGCGACGCGGGAGAATATCCTCGCTGCCGGTATCGCCGAGTTTTGCGCTCATGGCTACAACGGGGCACGTACCGAGCGTATCGCCAAACAGGCGGGCGCCAATATCCGCATGATCTATCACTACTTCGGCAACAAGGAGGATCTCTATCTCGCCGTCCTCGAGCGCGTCTATCAGCGTGTCCGCAGCCAGGAAGAGAAGCTCAGCCTGCGCGACCAGGCCCCGGTCGAGGGCATGGTTCGGCTGATCGATTTCACCTTTTGGCACCTCGCCGAGAACCCCGAGTTCATCGGATTGGTGTCGAACGAGAATTTGCTCGAGGGGCGATACTTGAAGAGATCGCAGGCGGTGCCGCAGATGACGCCGCCGCTGGTCGAGGCGATTCGCGATCTTCTCGTGCGCGGCGAGCATGCCGGCGTCTTCCGCGCCGGGGTCGACCCGGTACAGCTGTATATCACCGTGCTGTCCCTCTGCTACATCCACATCTCGAACCGGTTCACCCTGTCGGTCATGTTCCAGACCGATCTCACCGATACGGCCTGGCTCGACCGGCGGCGGCGCCACGCCCAGGATGTGATCATTGCCTATTTGCGACCCGTTTCCGAGTGATAGGCGGGCCGTCGAGCGGTTCTTGGCGCGGTGATTCACCTGAGTAGCTTTGCCATCTACTGTCCTCGTTTCGCCCGACGGCAGTTGGCATCCTACGTCGGGGCACCTAGGCTGCATTGCCGTGCGTTGCTCTCTCGGGGCGACGGAGCTTGAAGAAGGGGCTGCCATGAAGATTGCCGCGATCCGCGTCTATCGTGTCGAATTGCCGCTGAAGGAAGGGCGCTATTCCTGGGCCGACGGCAAGTATGTCGAGGTCTTCGACAGCACCGTGGTCGAAATCGAGACCAGCGACGGCCGCCGCGGCTACGGCGAGGTTTGTCCGCTCGGCCCGTTCTATCTGCCGGCCTTTGGACCCGGCGCGCGGGCGGCGATCGGCGAGATTGCTCCCCACCTCCTCGATCACGATCCGACCGAAATCGGACGCATCAACGGCATCATGGACACAGCGTTGCTCGGCCATCCCTATGCCAAGTCGCCGCTCGACATGGCGTGCTGGGACCTGCTCGGCCAGGATACGGGCAAGCCGATCTGCACCCTTCTCGGCGGGCGCTATGGCGAAGCGGTCGCGCTCTACCGGGCGATCAGCCAGGAATCGTCCGAGGACATGGCGCGCAAGGTGGCCGGCTACCGGGACGAAGGTTATCGCAAGTTCCAACTCAAGGTGGGCGCCGACCCGCTCGACGACATCGCGCGGATCCGCGCCGTGGCCGAAGTGCTCGCCGCCGGCGACACCTTGATCGCCGACGCCAATACCGGCTGGTTGGCGCCCGACGCCGTCCGCGTCGCCAATGCGGTGGCCGGGCTCGACGTCTATATCGAGCAGCCCTGCCGGTCCTATGAGAAGTGTCTCTCGGTGCGCGAACGTACGTCGTTGCCCTTCATCCTCGACGAATCGATCGACGGCCTCGACATCCTCCTGCGCGCCCACGCCGACCGGGCGATGGACGTGATCAACCTCAAGATCTCGAAAGTCGGCGGGCTGACCAAGGCCCGTCAAATTCGTGATCTCTGCGTCTCGCTCGGCATACCGATGACCATCGAGGACAGCTGGGGCGGCGACATCGTCACCGCGGCGATCGCCCATCTCGCCCATTCGACGCCCGAGCCGTTCCGGTTTTCCGCCACTGATTTCAACAGCTATGTGACGGTGCGCAATGCCCGCAACGCGCCGGAACGCGAAAACGGCCGCATGTCTGCCGGGTCTCTGCCGGGTCTCGGTATCGAACCCGAAATGGAGGTCCTGGGCGAGCCGGTCGCGGTTTACGGCGGATAACGGCAATTCACCGGTCGCGCTTGTCAGATCGGTGATAGCACAAAGAGGACAATCGACGATCATCGGCCGCCCGGCTTCGCTCTTGCGTAGCGCAATGGCCGCGTCGATGATCCACTACTATCGGCTACGGCGCGCCATCGATGGGACGCCTGTATTTGGGGGATAAGCGGGTATGACGGATATTCGGGAGCTTGAGCAAAAGCTGCGCACCGACGGCGTGCGGTACTTCTTTGGTGCCTATGTCGACGGACTAGGCGTGCCGAAGTCGAAATGCGTCCCACTCGCCCATTTCGCCGATGCCGCCGAAGGATCCGAGCTCTATACAGTGGGCGCGCTCGAGGCGATGGGCGAGCTCGGTCCGAACGAAGACGAGTGCGTCGGCGTTCCCGATCTCGATACGACGGTCATACTGCCCTGGGATCGCCGGTATGCGCTGGCGTTCGCCGACCTTCAGCTTCATGGCGAGCCCTATAGCCACTGCTCGCGTACCGTCCTCAAACGGCAGGTCGCCGCCGCCGCCGAGATGGGGTTCGACGTCAATCTCGGCGTCGAGCCGGAAGTCTATGTCTTGCGCGCCGACGAAGAGCGCGGCTGGCGCCCGTTCGTCGCCGAGGACGAGGTCAACCTGCCGACCCGCGGCTACGACCTCGAAACGACGATGATGGCGGACCCGTTCCTGGAGCCGATGATCGATCACATGACCAAGCTCGGCTGGGACGTCTATTCCTTCGATCATGAAGGCGGCGACGGCCAGTACGAGTTCGATTTCGACTACACCGATGTCGTGACCATGGCCGACCGTATGGTCCTGTTTCGCCTGATGGCCAAGCATGTCGCGCGCGAACTCGGCTGTATCGCGACCTTCATGCCGAAGCCGTGGTCCGAAGCCTTCGGCTCCGGCGCCCACTTCAATATGAGCCTGTTCGACCGCTCGGCCGGACGCAACGCGTTCGAGGCGCTCGACGCAGCCGGCAGCCCGGGCGGGCGCGGCTACAGCGACATCGCCTATCAATTCACCGCCGGCGTACTTCGCCACGTGCGAGCGATCACCGCGGTCGTCTGTCCGACGGTCAATTCCTACAAGCGTCTCAATCCGCGCGGGTTGATGAACGAGATGTCTTGGGCTCCGGTCTACGAGGCCTATGGCCACAACAACCGTACCTTGGTCTGCCGCCTGCCGATGAACCGTCGCTGCCTGGAACTGCGCCATGCCGACAGTGCGGTGAATTTCCATCTCGGTGCCGCGCTCACCCTCGCCGCCGGGCTCGAAGGGATTCGCGACGGGCTCGATGCCGGCGAGCCGGTCGACTACAACACCTACGCGTTCGGCGAAGACGAACTGGCCGACAAGGGTGTCCGGCGTTTGCCGCGTACGTTGGGTCAGGCGATCGAGGCTTTCGCCGCCGACGACTTGGCCCGCGCTGTACTTGGCGACGCCTTCCACAAGACCTTTGCCGCCTACAAGCGGGCGGAGTGGGAGGAATATTGCCTCATCGTCGGTGAGTGGGAACGCAAGCGCTACATGCAGATCTGGTAAGTCGACGGGAGTCGCCCTACGCGACGGAATGACGGGGAGGTGATCGATGGCGAACGCGGCGCAACGCCGAGACGATGCCAACGCCGAGAGCCTGCGCCGGATGAACGCATGCGATCCGGTACTGGTCGACGTCCGTCCGGCGGGCGAAGTCGTGCCGGACATGACGCCCAATCTGGTGCTGACCAGCGGCCGGCCGATGCCGTGGCGGCAATATCTCGGTGGCCAGCGGCGTTCGCTGATTTATGGCGCTATCTACGAAGGTCTCGCCAACAGCGATGAGGACGCCGCGGCCAAGTTCGAAAGCGGAGAGATCCGCGTCGGCGCGTGCCATGACCACGGCTGCGTCGGTTCCGTGGCGGGGATCTATACCGCATCGATGCCCGTCTTCGTGGTCGAGGATCCCGTCTTCGGCACCAAGGGATTCTGCAATTTCTACGAGGGCGCCTCGCCGCGGCGGCTCAATTACGGGGCCTACGACGATGAGGTTCGCAACGGCCTCAAATTGATCGAGGAGGTGATCGCGCCGGTGATCGGCGAAGCGGTGCGGTGCGCCGGCGGCGTTCCCCTGAAACCGATGATGCGGCGCGCCATCCACATGGGCGACGAGCTCCATAGCCGCAACACCGCTGCCACCGTGCTCTTCGCCCGCGCCCTTGTGCCCTCTCTGATGGAGCAATACGGCGCGGCGCCGGAGCGGGTGCGGCAGACCCACGAATTCCTGACCGAAAACGAATATTCGTTCCTGCGCCTGTCGATGGCCGCCGCCAAGGCCATCGCCGATGCCGCCCACGGCGTCGAGGGGTCGAGCGTGGTAACCGCAATGACGATCAGCTGCCGCGGCTTCGCCTTGCGCATCAGCGGCCTCGATGGAAGCTGGTTCGACGGCCCCCATGCGGTGGTCGAGGCCAAGCTGTTCGACGGCTACAGCGCGGACGATATTGAGTGGATCGGCGGCGAGAGCCTGATCGCCGAAACCGTCGGGCTTGGCGGGTTCGCGCAGGCCGCGGCTTTTGCGCTCCAGGCCTACCAGGGCGGCTCCGCCGAGGCTATGGTCGCCAACAATCTGCAGATGTACGACATCACCGTCGGCGAAAACGACTGCTTCCAGATCCCGTTTCTCGGCTATCGTGGCACGCCGACCGGCATCGACATCTTCAAGGTCGTCGACACCGGCATCACGCCGATGATCGACGGCGGCCTGGCGGGCAAGGACGGCGGCCAGATCGGGGCCGGGATCCTGCGCGCGCCGATCGCCTGTTTCGAGGCTGCCTGCGCTGCCTGGACGGATCGCTACGGCGATCAGTGATGGGCGGCGATCGTGCCGTAAGTTAGACCGAGATCCGCCAGCCATTTGCGGTACTGCAGCGACGTGCGGTCACAGCGCAAGTGGAATTCGGCGTCCGAGTCCAGGGGCAGGCTCTTGGGTCGCTGGGATTCGACGATACGGATGTCCTGGCCGATGATCAGTTCGGTGAACTCGGCCACTTCGGCCGCGCTGTAGACCTCGTCGTAGTTGGAGGCCAACAATATCCAGCCGATGCTCTGCTCTGGTTCGACCGGTGTGATGGTCAAGACGATCGCCTCCATTCGCGCCGCCCCGGCTTCGTTGCGCAAGCCGATGTCGATGGTCGTCGGCGTGATCGGCTACAGCGCCATCATCCTGCTGCTCGGCGCCGCCCTGATCGGCATCGGCAAGGTGATCGACCATGGCGCCGCGATCCGCGAGGCCTTGGCCGACGCCAAGACCAACACCGAATAGCGACCGGGCCCACTGTCCACGCTATGATCCTGAGCTAAGGCGTCTCGACGCTGGCGGCCGCCAAAATACCGGGAGTTGCCGATGGCAGAGATCGAAGACCAAGGATCGTCCACCGCGCGGCGCCGCGCGGCGTCGGTCTATGTCGCCCACACCGGCGGTACCATCGGCATGAAACGAACGCCGCAGGGATACGCGCCGGCACCCGGCTATCTCGAAGAGCTGATGGGCGAATTGCCGCAATTGCGCAGCGACGACGTTCCTGATTTTGTCATCCACGAATACGAGACCCTGCTCGACAGTTCCAATATGACGCCGTCGAGTTGGAATCTGATTGCCGGTGATATCGCGGCCAACTACGACCGCTATGACGGTTTTGTCGTGCTCCACGGCACCGACACCATGGCCTATACGGCCTCGGCGCTCAGTTTCATGATCGAAGGCTTGACCAAGCCCGTCGTCGTGACCGGTTCACAGATCCCGCTGTGCGAGGTGCGCAGCGATGCGCTCGACAACCTGATCACCTCGCTGATCATCGCGGGGACCTACGACATCGCCGAGGTTTGCCTCTATTTCCACGGCAAGCTGCTGCGCGGCAACCGCGCGATCAAGATGGATTCCGCCGGCTTCGGCGCCTTCGATTCGCCGAACCATCCGCCGCTGGGTGTGGTCGGGGTCGATATCGCCGTCGCCCGGGAATACTTGCGGACACCCGACGGACGGCCCTTCCGCGTGCAGGATTGCGGCGACGCCTCGGTCGCCGCCATGCGCCTCTTTCCGGGTATCACCGGCGATGTCGTGGCCAACATATTGCGGCCGCCGCTGAAGGGGTTGGTGCTGGGGTCCTACGGCAGGGGTACCGCGCCGTCGCTCGACGGCGGATTCCTCGACGCCCTTCGCGAGGCCTGCGCGCGCGGGGTCGTCGTCGTCGCCGTCACCCAATGCGTCAAGGGACGGGTCGACCTCGGCGGCTATGAGGCCGGTTCCGTTCTTGGCTCGACGGGTGTGGTCGGCGGCCATGATCTGACGGTGGAGGCCGCGCTGGCCAAGCTCTGCTACCTGTTCGCGCTTGGCCTCGATCCGCCCCGCATTCGAGCGGAGATACAGCGCGATCTCAGGGGCGAAATCACGCCGCCCCGATAACCACCAGCCATCGATGAGCCCGGGGACTACTCCGCGGGCGCCGGCGCTGGCGCCGCCGCGACCGGGATATCACGGTCCGGCACCTTGATCACCGGCTCGGCCTTGGCCAACTCCTCGATCGGGATATGGCAGGCGATGCTGTGGCCGGTCGCGGTCTTGTGCACCGGCGGCCGCTCGTTGTCGCAGATCTCGCCGATACGGTGCTGGCAGCGGGTGGTGAACGGGCAGCCCTTGGGCGGATTGAGCACGCTGGGTAGGGCGCCTTCGAGAACGATTTCACGCTTGGTCACCTCGGGGTCGGCGATCGGGACCGCCGACAACAGCGCCTCCGTATATGGGTGATAGGGCGGCGAGAAAATTTCATCGGTGGTGCCGCTCTCCATGATCTGGCCGAGATACATGACGACGACGCGGTCGGAAAGGTAGCGGACCACGGACAAGTCATGGCTGATGAACAGCAGCGTGGTCTGGTTGTCGCGTTGGATGTCCATCAGCAATTCGGTCACCGCGGCGGCCACCGAGACGTCGAGCGCGGAGACCGGTTCGTCGGCGATCACCATGTCGGGGTTGCCGGCGAAGGCGCGCGCGATGCCGATGCGCTGCTTCTGCCCGCCGGAAAGCTGGCGCGGACGGCGGATCGCGAAATCACGCGGCAGCTTCACCGTGTCGAGCAGCTTGAGCATGATGTTGTTGGCCTCGCCGCGGTCCTTGGTAACACCGAATTTGCGGATCACGCGGGTGATCTGGCCGCCGATGGTGTGGCTCGGATTGAGCGTGTCGTTGGGGTTCTGGAACACCATCTGCAGCGAGCCGAGCTGGTCCGGCGTTCGCTTTTCGACGCCGAGGTCGCCAATATCGTCGCCTTCGTATTTGATGTGGCCCTCGGTCACCTTTTCGAGCCCCATCAGGACCTTGGCAAAGGTCGATTTGCCGCATCCCGATTCGCCGACGATGGCGACGATCTCGCCGCGCTTGGCGGAAAAACTCAACGTCTCGTTGGCCTTCACGTATTTCACGCCTTGGCCCGAGATCATGGCACCGATCGAGCGGTCGTGGATCTCGTAGTATTTTTTCATGTCGTCGACTTCGAGAACCGTCTCGCCGACTTCCATCTTTTCGCGCACGATGCCGTGGGGGATCGCCGCCGTATGGTCGATGTCGCGATAGCGCATACAGCGGATGTTATGCGTGTGGTCGGCGGAATCGCTTTCGACGGCCTCGAACGGGACTTGTCCGACATCGCAGGTTCCGGCCTCGAAGAAGTCGCACCTCGGGCCGTAATTGCACCCCTTGGGGCGGAGATGGGGCAGCGGCAATTGACCCCGGATCGGCACCAGGGGCGACGCGTTCTTGTCGGCGTGGGGCAGCGGGATGCACCCGAACAAGCCATGGGTGTAGGGGTGCTTGGGCCAGGTGAAGACCGAATTGATGGTCCCTTCCTCGACCACCTCGCCGGAATACATGACGCAGACGCGGTCGCAGGTCTCGAGGATCAATCCGAGATTGTGCGAGATATAGAGCAGCGCGGTATTGAACTCGCTGGCCAATTCGGCGATCAGTTTGACGATCCCGGCTTCGACGGTGACATCGAGTGCCGTAGTCGGCTCGTCGAGCAGCAGCAGCGCGGGGCTGGACAGCAGCGCCATCGCGATAACCACACGCTGTTGCTGGCCGCCCGAGATCTGGTGCGGATAGGCCGCCATCACGCGTTCGGCGTCGGGCAGGCGCACGCTGCTCAGCATGTCGACCGCGCGCTGGTAGGCTTCCTGCCTGGATACGCCCTCGTGGACGATCGGGACTTCCATCAGCTGATTGCCGAGGGTCAGGCTCGGGTTCAGCGCCGCCATCGGCTCCTGGTAGACCATGGCGATCTCGGAGCCACGCAGCTTGCGCAGCTCTTCACCGCTGATGTCGGTCAACTCGCGGCCCTTGAAGTTCATGGTGCCGCCGACGATGCCGCCGTTCGATCCCATGTACTGCATGATCGCCATGGCCACGGTCGACTTGCCGCAACCCGATTCGCCGACCAGGCCGACGCTTTCGCCGGGCCACATCTTGAGTGAGAAATCGACGACGGCGGGGATTTCGCCGGCGCGCGTGTAGTAGGAGATACACAGGTCTTCGATATCGAGAATCGGGGGTCCGCTGCGATCGACCATGGAGTCCTCCTAGTCCCGGATCGAGATCTCGCGCAGGCCGTCGGCGAGCAGATTGAAGCCGAGAACCAGCGAAGAGATCGCGATGCATGGGAAAATGGTCATGAACGGAAAGGCCATCGCCATTTGCCGCGTTTCGTTGATCATGCCGCCCCAATCGGGCTGGGGTGGCGGCAGGCCGAGACCAAGAAAACCGAGCACGCCGATGGTAATGATCACGTAGCCCAGGCGCAGGCAGGCATCGACGATGAGCGGTCCGCGCGCATTGGGCAGGATCTCGATCAGCATGATATGCCACGGCGTCTCACCCCGCGTTTGCGCCGCCGCGACATATTCGCGGTTGCGCAAATCGAGGACCAGCCCGCGCACGATACGCATGATGCCGGGTCCGCTGGCGAAGGTGATGGCGATGATGATGTTGATTCCGGAGGCGCCGATGGTGGCGATGATGACGACGTAGAGCACCAGCACCGGGAACGACAGGATAATATCGGCGATGCGCGACAGCACGTCGTCGACCCATCCCCGCCGGTAACCCGCCATAAGGCCCATCAGGATGCCGACGACATAGGCGCAGATCGTCGCCAACGGACCATAGAACAGGACCGTGCGGGAGCCGTAGATCAGACGCGACAGAATGTCCCGCCCGAGCTGGTCGGTGCCGAGCCAGAACGTGCCCTCGCCCTTGGTGTATTCCGTCCCCGGCCAGGCGAAGGGCTGCAGGGTCGCGAGCGGATCGAAGGGCGCCAAAAGAGGTGCGAAAATGGCGACCAGGACCCAAAAGGCGACGATGCCGGCGCCGATCATGCCGACCCAGCTTTCGCGCAGCAGGGCGAAGGATTTGAGCGCCCGCAGCAGGGCGCCGCCGATTGTGGGGGTGGGGAGCGTGGTATCGGTCATCGCTAGCTCCCCTATTTGAACCGGATGCGCGGGTTCAGGTAGGTGTACCCGATATCCGCGATCAACTGGGTGGTGACGGCGACAAAGACGGCGACCATGGCGCAGGCTTCGATGACGAAGATGTCGGAATTCAGCGAGGCCTCGAGAAGCAGGGCGCCGAACCCCTTATAGGCGAAGAAGAATTCGACCACGATGACGCCCGACAGCAGCCAATTGATCTGCAGCATGATGACCGTGAACGGCGCGATCAGCGCGTTGCGCAAGGCGTGCTTCATGATCACTTCGCGATTGGGCAGGCCCTTGAGGCGCGCGGTACGGATGTAATGGGTCTGCATGACCTCGGCCATCGATGCCCGGGTCATGCGCGCGACATAGCCGAACCCATAGACCGTGAGCACGAGCACCGGCAGGACCATCTGCTTCCAATCCCATCCGCCGACCATGCCGCTGGTTCCCGGCAGCCAGCCGAGGTAGAACACGAACAGCGCGGAAAACAGCACCGCACTGGCGAATTCGGGGACCGAGGTGGTGACGATACTGGCGACCGAGATCGTCCGGTCGAGTGCCGAGCCTTCTTTCATGCCGGCCAGGATGCCGAGGATGAGCGCCAACGGGATCATGAACAAATAGGTTAGGCCGCCGAGCACCGCCGTGTTACGCAGCCGCGGCCACATCACTTCGGCGACCGGAACCTTGAAGCGGATCGATTCGCCGAAATCGCCCGACAGGAAATCACCCAACCAGGTGAAATAACGGACGTAGAAGGGTTCGAGGAATCCGTTCTTCTCAAGCCAGAGATTGAGCTGTTCCGGCGCCGTATAGGGTCCCAGGACCTTCCGGGCAATGCTCGTGACGTCGACCTCGAGGAGCAAGAAAACCAGGATCGACACGACGATCATGGTCAGGATCATCAGGGCGATGCGCTTGGCTATGAATATCAACATGGTTCAATCGCCGTATGGTGGTGGGGCGGCTCGGCACCAATCCTATCGAAGGCGGGACGGGCGGCGCGGCCGGTGAAGGCCGCGCCGGTCCCTTCGGCGCTAGGCGCCTTCGATCCACACGTCGTTGAACTGATGGTACAGGGTCGGATGGGTCTGGTAGTTCTTGACCTTGTCCGACGCCGCCGTGAGCACCGCTCGGAAGAACGGCTGCACCATGATGGCGTCGTCCTGGAGTGTCTTTTCGACAGCTTCCATCGCCGCCCGCCGCTCCTCGACGTCGAGCTTGGACTCGGCATTGGCGAGCGCCGCGTCGAACGCCGGACTGCTGTAGCTGCATTCGTTCCACGGCACGCCCGAACGGTATGCCAGCGCCAGCACCATCGTGCCCAACGGGCGATGGGTCCACGAGGTCAGGCTGAAAGGTGCGCTGTCCCATTGCTCCCAATACTGGGCCGACGGCATGACGTTGATGTTCACGGTGATGCCGGCGTCGGCGAGGTTCTGCTTCAAGACCGCAACCGAATCCTGTTCCCAGGTGCCCTGGGTGTTGCCGACATTGCAATCGACCTCGAGACCTTCCTTGCCCGCTTCCTTCAGCAGTTTCTTGGATTCTTCGACGTTGCGTTCGAATGCGCCGAGGTTGAAGTACTCGGGATGGATGTCGGCGACATGGAAGTTGGCCGCGACGGAACCCAGCCCACGGTGCGCTTGCTCGAAGTTTTGCTGATTGTCGGAAGCAAGCTGGATGGCGCGACGCACGCGAACGTCGTCGAACGGCGGCTCGGTGACCTTCATGCGGATGACGCCGGTCTGGGCCGTCTTCGCCGGGTACACGTTGACCCCCGGAAGCGTCTCGGCCACTTCGATGGTGGTCAGGTCGAGGCGGTAGACCGCGTCGACTTGTTGCGCCGCCAAGGCCGCGATCGATGCGCCCGGGTCCTCGCCGACATCGATGTATTGAAGCTGATCGATATAAGGCGTTTCGCCCGGCACGTCGGCAAACCAATAGGGTTCCTCTCGGCGGCGCAGGACGGCGATCTCGCCGACCTTGTGCTCGACCAAATCGTAGGGACCGGTTCCGACCGGGTTTTTCGTGAGGTTGCCGCCGTCCTTGGTGAAGTTGCGGTTCACGATCGCGGTCGGATAGTTGTAGAGGTTCTCCGGGATCGACAGTACCGGCGCGCCAAGATTCACCTGCACCGTATGATCGTCGATTTTTTTGACGCCGTCGGGGCGCAGCCGTTTGATCGGGTTGCCCTTGTCGTCCTTTTCGCCGCTGTCTTCGAGCAAGGCATCGAACAACCCATAATTCGACGATCCAACCGCCGGATCCATCCACCGGGTGACGTTGAACACCACGTCGTCGGCGTTGAAGTCGTCGCCGTTCGACCATTTGACGCCCTGACGCAGCTTGAAGGTCCACGAGGTCAGGTCGTCCGACGCGGTCCAGCTATCGGCCAAATAGGGCCGGGTGATATTGTCGGGGCCGGTGATCGTCAGATGCTCGACCACATGGCGCGCGATATTCGACTTTTCGACCCAGTCGAAGGTCGCCGGATCGGTCATTTCCTGCACCTGCATGGCGATGCGGAATGTCCCACCCTTTTTGCCCTGGGCGAGGGCGGGCTTGGGTTCGACCAGCCCGGCCAAGCCGTAGGCGGTCGATGAGGCCAAGCCGAGCATGGTGGCCGTCCAAATGAATTCGCGGCGGCTGCAAACGCCGTCCTGCAACTGTTCGAGAAGCTTTGGCAGGTACGAATGGACCCTGCCGAGGTCTTTGCTGTCCATGAAAATCTCCCTGTTTTAGGTCCCACGCATGTTCGAAGCCGTCATGCGCGTTATTCTGGTCACATGATGAGTGAGCCACCGCAGGCTGTCAAACTAATCGGGCCGAAATAAGACCATTCGGAAAGCCGGCACGGTCAATCGCAACATCGATGTTTCGCGACCGAATATGGCGTGCCCGTGACCGTTGAAATTGTCCGTAACGGCCCCATTCTTGTTCTCATAGGACAGAATCTGGTCAAAATGCGTCAGCCGCCTCATCGGGTCCTGAAACGAAGGACCGAGGGTCCGATCCGGCGGCGAGCGCTCTATCGCGCTTGATGGCGGGGTCGCTCCACGATGGCTTAAGTTCGAAATCTCGGGCCAACGGTTGACCGACACCCACTGCCCGGCCCTATCCTTGGCGAATAAAGGAGTCCGCGATGACCGAGCAACGGGGCCGAGGTATCGACCACATCGTCCTTGCCGTACGTGACCTGGAAACGGCGCGGGCGCGATTCGCCTCGTTTGGTTTCACGGTAACGCCGCCGGCCGTCCATCCCTTCGGTACCGGTAACAGCCTGGTCCAACTGTCGAGCTCGTTCGTCGAGCTGTTGACCGTCGTCGCGCCGGAGAACATCGTTCCGATGGCCGCCGATCACTTCAGTTTCAGCCGCTACAGCGCCGATTTCCTCGAGCGGCGGGAAGGCATGGTCATGCTCGTGCTGATCAGCGGTGACGCGCGTGCCGACAACGATGCCTGGCGCGAGCGCGGCCTGCGGACCTACGAGCCGGTCGATTTTTCCAGGCTGGCGACCCGCGCCGACGGCACCAAGGCCGAGGTCGCGTTCACCCTCGCCTTCGCGATCGACCCCACCATGCCCGAGGCCGGGTTCTTCGTCTGCCAGCAACACCGGCCGGAAAACTTCTGGCAGCCTGTCTACCAAGACCACCGCAACGGCGCCAACCAGATCGTCGGCGTCACCATGACCGCGCCGGAGCCCGCCCGGCATGCCGACTTTTTCCGCGCCTTCGTGCCCGAGGCCGAGCTGTCGCAAACCGCAGGGCGGCTCATCGTGGAATTGCCACGCGGCCGGATCGAAGTTTTGGATCGACCGCGTCTTGCGGAGCGATTTCCGGCCGCTATCGTGCCGCGCGAATCGGCGACGCCGTCCTTCGTGGCATCGACCATCGCGGTCGCCGATCCGGCCGCCGTCGCGACCTGCCTGGCGGCGGCGGGCGTTCCCTACCAGGATTGGGGCGACGGCATCGTGATTGCGGCCAGCCATTGTTTCGAAATGGCGCTGGAATTCGTCCCGCTGGGCTAGAGCGCTCCGGGGACCGACACGATCTCGCCATCCGCGTCGACCACCGGCAAGCCGGCCTTGGCCGCGGCCAGGTTCGCCGGCTGGTAGATTTGGTCCGATTTCGATTTACCGTCGTCGACTGTCGCGGACCGACCGAAGCGGTCTATCGCGCTGTGGTGGATGCTCTCGTTGACCGCCGCTCCCGGTATCTTGGTATCGACGATCCGGTCGAGGATGCCGCGCGGCCAGTCGCGGATCCCGCCGACGATTCGATGTTTTGGGCTCAGCCGATTGATACGAAACAGGCCATTGCGCGATTCATGCATGATACCGAGCGCGTCACCGGCGACGTCGTCACCGATCCGTGGCGCGTCGAAGGCGAGGTCGGTCAGCGCATCGACCCGTTTGATCATCCAGTCCAGGGCGAGGTCGGACAGGTCCTTCGCCGGGTAGCCGCCGCCGACATCGGAATGGACGCCGGGGAACCAAACCTGCTCGACCGTCTGGTCGCTCTCCGCCGGTTTCCGGGTCCACAGGGTGGGCGCGAAGGGCCCCCGCTTCTCGTCGATGGAGACGGCATGGAGCGCGACGTCGACATTGCCGCCCAACTCGGCGTCATGAAACTCGAACTCGCTGCGGCGGATGCGATTGAGGCCGCGGACCGGGATGCCGAGCGCGCCCACCGTGTCCCAGACCCCGACGCAACGGATTTGCGCCGTCCGCCGATCCTCGGCAGGCATGTCGCTCAGCGCCGCCGGGTCGCGCTCCCGCGGGGGCGTGCGGTAATGGTTCCAGGCATCGCTGATTCGGCCCATCGAGCGCTTTGACAACAGCCCGCAGGCGCCGATGAACCCGGCCAGGCTGCGCGCGGTGAAGGCGCCGCGGGAGAAGCCGAAAATATAGATCTCGTCTCTGGGCTCGTAATTGTTGGCCAGGAAGCGGTAGCCGTCGCGCACGTTCTCGCCGAGGCCGCGGCCGAAGGCGCCGCCGCGGATCCGGTCGAGCGGACCGCCGGTGCCGACGCCCTTGTCGTAGAACGTGATCTGGCGGGTACCGGCGTCATCGGCGTGGCGGATGGCGCGCATGATGCGGACGACGTTGGTCGACCGCTGGTGGTCGTCGGCATTGTTCCAGGTGCCGTCGAGGCAGATCACGAGTCGTTTGGTCATGGCGTTTTCCTTCGCGGTTCACGCTCTCGCGCGGCGAAGTCGAACACCCGTCGACAACCGGCAATCGCCGGGGAACACCCACGCCAATAGTGCGTAGGTTGCGCGCCGTTGACAAGCGGCGTCGGCCGCAACGCCGGCCGCTGTAACGAGCTATAGGGCAATACCCGGCAAATCGAGCCCCTGCTCGCGGGCGCACTCCTTGGCGATGTCGTAACCGGCGTCGGCGTGGCGCATGACCCCCGTCGCCGGGTCGTTCCACAACACGCGTTCGAGGCGGCGGTCGGCATCCTCGCTGCCGTCGCAGACGATGACCACGCCGGCGTGTATCGAATAGCCCATGCCGACGCCGCCGCCATGATGGATCGACACCCAGGTCGCCCCGCCCGCGGTGTTCAAGAGGGCGTTCAGAAGCGGCCAATCGGCGACCGCGTCGGAGCCGTCGCGCATCGCTTCGGTCTCGCGGTTGGGGCTGGCGACCGAGCCCGAATCGAGATGGTCGCGGCCGATCACCACCGGCGCCGCGAGCTCGCCGTTGCGCACCATTTCGTTGAAGGCGAGGCCGAGACGGTGGCGCTGGCCCAATCCGACCCAGCAGATCCGCGCCGGCAGGCCCTGGAAGGCGATGCGCTCGCGCGCCATGTCGAGCCAGGTGTGGAGGTGCGGGTCGTCGGGGATCATCTCCTTGACCTTGGCGTCGGTCTTATAGATGTCCTCCGGATCGCCGGACAATGCGACCCAGCGGAACGGCCCCTTGCCGCGGCAGAACAGGGGGCGGATGCAGGCCGGCACGAAGCCGGGGAAGTCGAAGGCGTTCTCGACCCCCATGTCCTTGGCTTCCTGGCGGATATTGTTGCCGTAGTCGATGGTCGGGATCCCCTGGTGGTGAAAATCGAGCATGGCGCGGACATGCACGGCCATCGATTCGCGGGCCGCCTGGGCGACCTTGTCGGGGTGGGTCTCGGCCTCTTCGCGCCACTGGGCGACGGTCCAGCCGATCGGCAGGTAGCCGTTGACCGGGTCGTGAGCCGAGGTCTGGTCGGTAACCACGTCCGGCTTGACGCCGCGGCGCACCAGCTCGGGCAGGATTTCGGCGGCGTTGCCGAGCAGGCCGACCGAGATCGCCGCGCCGCGCCCATGCGCCTCGTCGATCATCTGTAGCGCCTCCTCGATGGTCGTCGCCTTGGTGTCGATGTAGCGGGTGCGCAGGCGGAAATCGATCCGCGTCTCATCGCATTCGACCGCGATCATGCTGAAGCCAGCCATGGTCGCCGCCAGCGGCTGCGCGCCGCCCATGCCGCCGAGGCCGGCGGTCAGAATCCAGCGTCCCTTGGGATCGCCGTCATAGTGCTGGCGCGCCAGCTCGACAAAGGTCTCATAGGTGCCCTGGACGATGCCCTGGCTGCCGATATAGATCCACGACCCGGCGGTCATCTGGCCGTACATCATCAGTCCCTTGCGGTCCAATTCATTGAAGTGTTCCCAGGTCGCCCATTTCGGCACCAGGTTCGAATTGGCGATCAGCACCCGCGGCGCGTCCTTGTGGGTGCGGAACACACCGACCGGCTTGCCCGATTGGACGAGCAGGCTCTGATCGTCTTCGAGGTCCTTGAGCGCCCGGCACAAGGCGTCGAAGGCCTCCCAATTGCGCGCCGCGCGGCCGATACCGCCATAGACGACCAATTCCTCGGGGCGCTCGGCGACGTCGGGATCGAGATTGTTGTGCAGCATCCGATAGGGGGCCTCGGTGAGCCAGCTCTTGCAGCTCAGTTCGGTGCCGTGGGGCGACCGGATGATGCGGCTGTTGTCGTAGCGCGACGGGGCATGGGTGTCGGTCATGACGGGTTCCTTCGGGTCATTCCATTAATCTATCTGTAGCGGTCGGCGGCATAGCGCGCGCCGAGGTCGTAGCGGCTGCCGGGATAAAGCAGGGTCGCCGCAGTCACCACGTGGCCGTCGCTCCAGGTCCGGCGCCGCAGGCGCAGGCACGGCTCATCGGGGCCGATGGCGAGACGGTCGCAGGCATCGGCATCGGGCATGATCGCGCGCACGATATGTTCGAGTTCGTCCGGGTGGACGCGATCGAGCAGAAACCGTGTCGGCGTCATTGCGGTGAAATCCTGGTGCAGGAAATCCCGCCCGACCTCCGGATTGACGATACGGTCTTCGAGCTGAACCGGCATATCGTCCTGATGGTGGATCAGCGCGACGTGGAAGACCGGGCAACCCGGCGCGATTTCCATGGCCGCCGCGATCTCCCCCTTCGCCGGTTCCTCTCTTTGCAGATGAACGACGGCGCTGTGCCGCCGGCCGCGCGCGGCGATCTCGTCGGCGATGTCCTGGACTTCGATCAAGCTGGCATGGAGCGGCTGCTCGGCGACGAACGTGCCGACGCCGTGAACGCGGGTCAGATGGCCGTCTTGGGTCAGCTCCCGGAGCGCCCGATGCGCCGTCATCCGGCTGATCCCGAGGTCCTCCGACAGGGCGTTTTCCGACGGTACCCGGGTGCCCGGCCCCCATTCGCCGGAGCGAATCTTGGCGACGACGGTATCCTTGAGGCGTTGATATATCGGCGCCGCGGCGTTTTGCGGCAAGGCGCCGATCGAGGTCGGGGCGGCCTTCACGACAATCTCGCCTCGACACCGCCGCGCACCACCGCCGCGACCGGATTGTCGCCGATGCGGTAGGCAAGTTCGGCCGGATCCTGCAGGCGCCACAACACCAAATCCGCCCGCTTGCCCCGTTCGATGGTGCCGACCTGGTCGTCGATGCCGAGCGCCGCCGCGGCGTTGCGGGTAACGCCGGCGAGGGCTTCCTCCGGCGTCATGCCGAACAGGGTGCAGCCCATGTTGAGCATCAGCAGCAGCGACACCACGGGCGAACTGCCCGGGTTGCTGTCGCTGGCGAGCGCGAGGCGCACACCCTGATCGCGCAACATCTCGATCGGCGGCAATTGAGTCTCGCGGAGGAAATAGAACGCGCCGGGCAGCAGGACCGCCACCGTCGCCGCCTCGGCCATGGCGCGGGCGCCGGTCTCGTCGAGATATTCCAGGTGATCGGCGGAGAGGGCGCCGAAGCTGGCGGCGAGTTCGGCGCCGCCCTGGTTGCTCAGTTGCTCGGCATGGATCTTGACCGGCAAGCCGAGCGCCGTCGCCGCTTCGAAGACCCGGCGTACCTGGTCCGTCGAAAAAGCGATGTTTTCACAGAACGCGTCGACCGCATCGGCCAGGTCGGCCTCGGCGACGGCCGGCAGCATGTCCTGACAAACGAGGTCGATATAGGCGTCGGCGCGGTCCTCGAACTCGGGCGGCAAGGCGTGGGCGCCGAGGAACGTCGCGTGGACCGACACGTTGGCTTGCTCGCCGAGGCGGCGGGCCACGGCGAGCATCTTCATTTCGTTCTGGCGGTCGAGGCCATAGCCCGATTTTATCTCGATCGTCGTCACACCCTCCGCCATCAGCCGCTGCAACCGGGTCCGGGCGGTGGCGAAGAGCGCGTTTTCGTCGGCGGCCCGGGTCTCGCGGACGGTCGAATTGATGCCGCCGCCGGCGCGCGCGATGTCAGCGTAGGTCGCGCCTTCCAGGCGCATTTCGAATTCGCGCGCCCGGTTGCCGCCATAGACGAGATGGGTGTGGCAGTCGATCATGCCGGGGGTCACGAGGTCGCCGCGGCAATCGATGACGTGCTGGGCGTTCTGCCTCTGCTCGACCGGGACGTCGGCGACCGGTCCGACCCAAACGATGGCGCCACGCGACACCCCGACGGCGCCATCCGCGATCAATCCGTAGGCCGGTGCGCCCGCTTTCATCGTCGCGACCCGCGCGTTCAGCCAAAGAATGTCCCAGCTTTCGGTCATGTGGTATCTCGGGTTCGGGTTGGCGCGGTATCGGGCAAGCTCAATGAATAGCGCACTGGTTCCGACTTGTCTATACATGTAATGAGGTGTAAACAGGGCGCACTTTTGCTGACTTTCGGTCGCGGCCGCCCGGCCGCCACCGGGTGGGAGGGAATGTGACCACGATCCTCTGCGCGCGCGCGTTGTTGCCCGACGGCTGGGCTGACGATGTCGCCGTGACCTTCGACGACGACGGCGATATTGCGACGGTGCAGCCCGGCGCGAGTGGCGGCGAACGGATCGCCGGCGCGGCCCTGCCCGGCGTCCCCAATCTTCACTCCCACGCCCACCAGCGCGCGATGGCCGGTCTGGCCGAGCGCTCGGGCGACAGCGCCGACAGTTTTTGGACCTGGCGCGAGGTCATGTACGGCATGCTCGAACGGCTCACGCCCGATCAGCTCGAAGCGATCGCGGCCCAGCTCTACCTCGAGATGTTGAAATCCGGATATACCAGCGTCGCCGAGTTCCAGTATTTGCACCACGGTCCGGACGGCGAGCCCTATGACGACGTGGCGGAGATGTCGCTGCGGACGTTGAGCGCGGCACGCATGGTGGGGATCGGCTTTACCGCACTTCCGGTGCTCTATCAGTACGGCGGTTTCGGCGCGGCGGCGGCGCAGCCCGGTCAGCGGCGGTTCCTCAACGACGCGTCGCGGTTCCTCGACATTGTCAGGCGGCTGCGCGCGGCAAGCGCGGACGACGCGAATACGGCGGTCGGCATCGCGCTCCATTCGCTCCGCGCCATCACCGCTGAGCTGCTCGACGATGTCCTGGCCGGGTTCGACGCCGACGGCAGCGGCCCGGTCCATATCCACATCGCCGAACAGAAGAAGGAAGTCGCCGATTGTCTCGACTGGTCGGGACAATGGCCGGTCGACTGGCTGCTCAATCATTTCGCGATCGACCGGCGGTGGTGCCTGGTCCACGCCACCCACATGACCGATGATGAGACCAGGGGTCTCGCGCAGAGCGGCGCCGTCGCCGGCCTCTGCCCGACCACCGAAGCCAATCTCGGCGACGGCTTTTTCAACGCGCGCCCGTTCTTGGAATCAGGCGGTCGCTTTGGCATCGGCTCCGACAGCCAGATCTCGGTCAGCCCGGTCGAGGAGCTGCGATGGCTCGAATATGGCCAGCGGCTCGCTCTCCATGCCCGCAATGTGCTCGCCGGAGGGCCGCGTCGGAGTACCGGATCCACGATCTTTACCGGCGCCATAGCGGGCGGCGCACAGGCCTGCGGCCGCAAGGTCGGCGCCATCGCTTCCGGCTATCGCGCCGATTTGATCGTCGTCGATAGCGGCGACCCGCTGCTCTATGGCCGCACCGACAATGCGCTGCTCGACAGCTGGATATTTTCCGGCAATCGCAATTTGGTGCGCGATGTCTTTGTCGGCGGCAAACAGGTCATCCGTGACGGATGCCACCACGACGAAGCGAAGATAGCGGACCGCTTTCGGCGGACGCTCGATCAATTGGCAGGATAACGACATGGCGAAACCCACTCTTTACCTCGCGCCCGGAGACCTCACCCTGGCCCAACTTCGCGCAGTCTACGATGGCCCGCATGCGATCGATTTGGCCGAAACCGCCTGGGACGCGATCCGGGCAGCGCGGGCGATCGTCACCGGCGTCATCGAGAGCGGCGGCGTCGCCTACGGCGTCAACACCGGTTTCGGCCGCCTCGCCAAGACGCGGATCGACACCAGCCAGCTCCGTGAATTGCAGCGCAACCTCCTATTGTCCCATGCGACCGGAGTGGGACCGCTGTTGGATGACGCCGTTGTCCGTCTGATCATGGTGCTCAAGGTCAATTCGCTTGCCCGTGGCTATTCCGGCATGCGCCCGGAAATCGTCGCGCTGCTGATGGCGATGGTCGAGAGGGGCATTTATCCGGCGGTGCCGGCCAAGGGCTCGGTCGGCGCCTCGGGCGATCTCGCGCCGCTGGCCCACCTCTCCCTGCCGTTGATCGGCGAGGGCCGGGTCCGCGTCGACGGCGCTCTGTTGGACAGCCGGCCGGCGCTGGAAGCGGCCGGATTGTCGCCGCTCGTCCTCGAGGCCAAGGAAGGCCTCGCGCTGATCAACGGCACCCAGGTCTCGACCGCGCTGGCGCTCAAGGCTTTGTTCGATGCCACGCGCAATCTGGACGCCGCCTTCGTTGCCGGTAGCATGACCGTCGAGGCCGCCCTCGGCAGCCGCGTCCCGTTCGATGCGGAGATCCACCTCATCCGTGGGCAGAAGGGCCAGATCGAGGCCGCCCGAATCTACCGCGAGCTTCTCGGCGACAGCGAGATCCACAAGTCGCATGCCGATTGCGACCGCGTCCAGGATCCCTACTCGCTGCGCTGCCAGCCCCAGGTCATGGGCGCCTGTTTCGACCAGATGCGCCGGGTCGCCGCCGGCCTCGAAATCGAGGCCAACGCGGTGTCCGACAATCCGCTCGTCTTCGCCGACCGCGATCTGATTCTATCGGCTGGAAATTTTCATGCCGAACCGGTGGCGATGGCGGCCGACAATTTGGCCCTGGCGATCGCCGAGATCGGTGCTCTGTCCGAACGGCGGATGGCGCTGCTCATCGATTCGAGCCTCAGCGAGTTGCCCGCCTTCTTGGTCGAGGATGCCGGATTGAACTCCGGCTTCATGATCGCCCAGGTCACGGCGGCCGCGCTCGCCAGCGAGAACAAGTCGCTCGCCCATCCGGCCAGCGTCGATAGCCTGCCGACCTCGGCCAATCAGGAGGACCATGTCAGCATGGCGACTTTCGCCGCCCGCCGCCTGACCGAGATGAACGACAACACGCGATATGTGCTGGCGGTGGAAATGCTGGCCGCCGCCCAGGGCATCGATCTGCGCCGCCCGATGCGGTCGAACGCGGTCCTGGAGGAAGCCCACGCCACCATTCGCAAGGCGGTCTCGATGTGGGACCGCGACCGCTACTTCCAGCCCGACCTCGAAGCGGTCGCCGCGCTGATCGCCGCCGGCGCCTTCGGCGCGCGCGTGGCCGCCTATATCGAGGGCGCCGCATAGAACCTCTTGCAGTGCGCCGCGCGGGCTCATAAAAGCACATTCCGCGGGACCGCGGCGGTGACCAGCCGCCGGGTGGCGGGAGGAGGCAAATGAGCGCACGGCGATACAGGGTCGTCCGAAAGGTTCAGGAGAGCGAGGTTATCGCCTCGTTTTACCTCGAAGCCGAAGACGGCGGGCCACTTGATCCGTTCAAGGCCGGACAGTTCCTCACTTTCGAAGTCGTGTTCGACGGTCGCGACGACGCAGAGATTCGCCAATACAGCCTGTCCAACGCGCCCGATGAGCGCGACCACTATCGCATCACCGTCAAGCGCGAGGACGCGCCGCTCGATCGGGCGCACTTTCCGCCGGGGCTCGTTTCCCACCACCTCCATGGTGCGATCGATGCCGGCGCCGGCCTCGTCGCCCATGCGCCGCGCGGCCAGTTCGTCCTTGAAGAGAACAGCACGCGGCCGGTGGTCCTGTTGAGCGGTGGTGTCGGTTTGACGCCGACCGTGAGCATGCTCCATGCGCTAGCCGATGAGGGCGAGCGCGATGTCTGGTTCGTCCATGCCTGCGACAACGGCCGCGTCCATGCCATGGCCGATGAAGTCCGCGCCGTCGCCGCGCGCTCGCCACGGATCCATACCCATTTCTGCTATCGCTTTCCCGACCAGGCCGACGTCGCGGAAGGCCGCTTCGACAGCGAAGGCATCGTCACCCGCGACCTGCTCCAGAAATTGCTGCCGCTCGACGATTACGAGTTCTATATCTGCGGCCCGTCTCCGTTCATGAAAGCGATCTACGAGATCCTGCGATCGCTGGGCGTTCACAACGATCGCGTCCGGTTCGAGTTCTTCGGCCCGGCGACACTGATAATCGAGCGCGACGAGCGGTCCGACGCGGCACCGGCGGTGGTCGATGGTCATGACCGAGTGGCGCCGGGCGAAGAACAGCCGACACCGGTCGCCGCCGCGGTCGCCGCGGCGGCGGTCGAGCCCCCGGCGTCCGGCCCCCTGGTGACCTTCCTCAGGGCCGGAATTACGGTGTCGTGGAAGGACTCCGCCGGAACGTTGCTCGAATTGGCCGAATCCCATTCCTTGGAGCCGGAGTTCAGCTGTCGCGCCGGGGTTTGCAACACCTGTCAATGCCGGCTGGTGTCGGGCGAGGTCGAGTATGTCGAGGAGCCTCTGGACGAGCCCAAGGCGGGCGAGGTTCTGATCTGTTGTTCGCGCCCCAGGACCCACGTCGAACTCGACATCTAACCTGGGGTCGTCGCGCGGTCGGCGAATCGCCTGGTCGCGTTCAATGCAATCGAAATTCGCCGTCGAGGAAGCGCATTTCCGCCGGGGTTATGAGATCCGCGCTGGCCACTCGAACCGAATGCAGGGGTCCGTCGAGGTTTTCGGTCCAGTAGGTGAGGAAGCGGCTGAGCACCGGGAAGCGCGGCGCCAGGTCGTAGTGCTGCCAAACGAAGGTTTGCAACACGGTCGGGAAATCGGGCATGTGATAAAGGATCTCGGCGGTGGTCAGGCGATAATCGCGCAACTGGCGTTCGAGATCGGCCATCGAGAAACCTCCTCTGTTCCCTATCGATGCTCAGAGTTTGCCTCGACCCGATCGCTGCGCGCAATAAAAAATTGTTATGATTCAAGGTATTAGCAGCGATCTACTGGCGCTGCTGCCAAATTCGGTCGGGCCCGGCCACTTTTTTTCCGACCGCTGCGCTTGACATAGACTGGTGGTCTGCCTACATGCCTGGCACTCATGTTGCTAGAGTGCTAGCACATTCCTGAAATTTGCGACAATCCAAGTCGTTACGGAGGTTAAAACATGGCATTTCGACCCCTGCACGACCGCGTTCTCGTTCGTCGCCTGGAAGGCGATGAGAAGACGGCGGGCGGAATTATCATCCCCGACACGGTGAAGGAAAAGCCGATGGAGGGCGCAGTCGTCGCCATCGGGCCCGGTGCGCGTGGTGAGGACGGCAAGCTCGTGGCGCTCGACGTCAAACCCGGCGACCGCATCCTGTTCGGTAAGTGGTCCGGGACCGAGGTCAAGATCGATGGTGAAGACCTCATCATCATGAAGGAGTCCGACATTCTCGGCATCATCGAGGGCATTGTCGGCGCCAAGAAGAAGAAAGCCGCTTAGGGCGAGGAGCAAGAGATATGGCAGCAAAACAAGTCAAATTTTCCGCCGATGCCCGCACGCGCATGCTACGCGGCATCGAGACCCTGGCCGACGCCGTCAGGGTGACGCTGGGCCCGAAGGGCCGGAACGTGGTTCTGGACAAGTCCTTTGGCGCCCCCCGTATCACCAAGGATGGCGTGACGGTCGCGAAAGAGATCGAGCTTGAAGACAAGTTCGAGAACATGGGCGCGCAGATGGTGCGCGAGGTCGCCTCGAAGACCAACGACGCCGCCGGCGACGGCACCACCACGGCGACAATCCTGGCCCATGCGATCGTTCGCGAAGGCTCCAAGGCAGTGGCCGCCGGCATGAACCCGATGGACCTCAAGCGCGGCATCGACACTGCAGTCGCCGCCGCCGTCAGCGACATCGTGAAGCGCTCGCGCAAGGTTTCGACCTCGGAAGAGATCGAGCAGGTCGGCACCATTTCGGCCAATGGCGAATTTGAAATCGGTTCGATGATCGCCACCGCGATGCAGAAGGTCGGCAACGAAGGCGTCATCACGGTCGAAGAGGCCAAGAGCCTCGACACCGAGGTCGAGGTCGTCGAAGGCATGCAGTTCGACCGCGGCTATCTGTCGCCGTACTTCATCACCAACGCCGACAAGATGGTGTGCGAGTTCGACGAGCCCTACATCCTTCTCCACGAGAAAAAGCTGTCCGGCCTGCAAGCGATGCTGCCGGTGCTCGAGGCGGTGGTGCAGTCGGGTCGTCCGCTGCTGATCGTCGCCGAGGATGTCGAAGGCGAAGCGCTGGCGACACTCGTCGTCAACCGTCTGCGCGGCGGCCTCAAGGTCGCGGCCGTCAAGGCGCCGGGCTTCGGCGATCGTCGCAAGGCGATGCTCGAGGACATGGCGATCCTGGCCGGCGGGCAGGTCATCAGCGAGGACCTCGGCATCAAGCTCGAGAACGTCACGCTCGACATGCTCGGCAGCGCCAAGCGCGTGATCATCACCAAGGAAGAGACCACGCTCATCGACGGCGCCGGCAAGAAGAAGGAGATCGAGGGCCGTTGCGGACAGATCCGTAAGCAGGTCGAGGACACGACCTCGGACTACGACCGCGAGAAGTTGCAGGAGCGGCTGGCCAAGCTGGCCGGCGGCGTCGCGGTGGTTCGTGTCGGTGGCGCCACCGAGATCGAGGTCAGGGAGCGCAAGGATCGGGTCGAGGACGCGATGAACGCGACCCGCGCCGCTGTCGAAGAGGGCATCGTGCCCGGCGGTGGCGTTGCACTCCTGCACGCGGCCAAGGTGCTCGCCAAGCTGGACGTTGCCAACGACGATCAGCGGGTTGGCGTCGACATCGTCCGTCGTTCGCTGGCCTCGCCGGCGCGGCAGATCGCGTCGAACGCCGGTGCGGACGCCTCGATCGTGGTCGGCAAGATCCTCGAGAGCAAGGACAAGAACTTCGGCTTCGACGCTCAGAGCGGCAAGTACGTCGATCTCGTCAAGTCCGGCATCATCGACCCGACCAAGGTCGTGCGTACGGCGTTGCAGGATGCGGCCTCGGTTGCCGCGCTCTTGATCACGACCGAAGCCATGGTCGCCGAGAAGCCGGAAGAAAAGAAAGACATGCCGGCCATGCCCCCGGGCGGCGGCATGGGTGGAATGGGCGGCATGGGTGACATGGGCTTCTAAGTCCAAGCCATCCGGCGCCTACGGAAATCGGGGCCGTCCTTCGGGGCGGCCCCTTTTTTGTCTGAGTTCGGCCGGCTGGAGCGAAATCGGCAGCGCGGTGGGTCAATACATCCGCGCGTAGGCGCGGACGACGCTGTGACCCGCAGGGTCCTGACCGCGTACTTCGACGTCGGCGAACCCGGCTTGTTCCAACTGGCTGACGATTGACGACGGGTCGGTCGTGCCACGGCATCCGAATCCGGCCACAATGCCGCCGGGCCTGAGGACGCGCCGCATTTCGGCCAGCGATACCGCGGCTTCGCCGGCACCGATCGGGCGATCCCTGACCAGAATGGCATCGAAGGAAAGCGCGGCGAACGGCAACCCGCCGCCTTCGAGAAGTCGGAACGACAGCCGTGCTTCGAGCCCGCTTTCGGCGGCACGCGCGAGGGCGCGGTCGATCAGTTCCCGTCGTTCGTCGACCCCGGCGACGCGGCCGGCGCCGTGATCGCGGATCAGGGCGGGCGCGAACTCACCGCTACCGCAACCGATATCCAGCAGATCGAGGCCCCTGAGTTCGAGCCCGGCGACGATCGCGTTGAATTGGGCCGGGCGGCTCAAGGCCTAACAACTCGAGGTGAATTCGACCTCGGTGCTGGCCACCCGCATGCCCCTCGCGACAATGGCCGCACTCTCCGCAGGCCGCTCTATGCTGTTCCCGGCGAGCCCCGCCAGAAGCCATTCGATATCGCCGTCGGCCTGACGCGCGTCGTCGACGCGCTGGGGCGGTACCGATCGCATGACGCCGCCGCGGATTTCCGCGACCATGAAGCGGAACGCGTAATTCGGCGTAAGCCCCATGCGCAAGTCCGACACGACGACGGCGCCGTCGACGATATCCGCCCGATAGAATCCCTTGCTGAAGCGGGCCAGACGAGTCGCGCCGTCGTTGGCGTCGAGGCAGGGCGTGCCGACGTCCAGG
Source organism: Alphaproteobacteria bacterium (assembly GCA_024244705.1). Taxonomy (NCBI): domain Bacteria; kingdom Pseudomonadati; phylum Pseudomonadota; class Alphaproteobacteria; species Alphaproteobacteria bacterium. The sequence continues at coordinate 84,578 of JAAEOK010000073.1, read as the reverse complement.
CGCCGATGGGCATAGATCGCAATGTCATCGCTATCGGCCAGGATCGGGACATAGAGATTGAAATAGCGGCCCTCGTCGACGGCAATCACGCGCCACAAGAGCGAATTGAAGGGCGTTGCCGTCGCCAGCAGACGTTCGGTGCTGATCCCCGCCTCGTGCAGTTCGGCCGCGGCGCGATCGGCGGAAATCCGTTGGGCGGCGAGGCCCCAGGCGAGATATCCGGTCGACACGACGAGCGCCGCCACCAGGACGCGGCCGAAACGCGCTGTCCACGCGCCCAGGCAGAGGGCCCAGACGACGGCGACCAGAAGCGGGATGGTATATAGCGGGTCGATGATGAAAACCGAGCCGGTTCCGATCGGCTCGTTCCACAGAGGCCAAAAGAGGCGCGTCCCATAAACGGTCAGCGCGTCGAGCAGGGCGTGGGTGGCGAGGCACAGATAGACCGCGGCATAGGTCACCAGCCGCCCATCGCGGAGGCCGCGAAACAGTCGCACCAGGGCCTCGCCGAGCAGCGGGGTCGCCGCCGCCTGGACGACCAGCGAATGTGTCGGGCCACGGTGAAGGACGAAGGCGTCGATCGGACCGTCGAACGGATAGAACACGTCGAGATCGGGCAGTGAGCCGAGTATGCCGCCGACCACCACCGCCTTGCGCGGTCCGAGGCGGCGCCCCAGCACCGCCGCGCCGACCGCGGCGCCGAGCGCGAATTGGGTGACCGTGTCCATGGTGCGCGGGTCTTACGGCAAGCGGCGGGTGCTGACAAGCGGCCATCCCCTGACCCATACTGCGTTCCGACCACGTGCGAACTCCAATGGTGTCGCGCCGATGAACCTAGCCCCGCCGCCCAATGCCGCCGCACCCACCGACGAGGAGGCCGACCTGTGGGATGTCGGCGTCGATCCGGAACGGCTGCGGGCGCTCGAGCAGGCGCGATCGGAACCCGAGAAGGTGGCGCTGATCGCGGCCCTCATCTTCGATGTCTTCGGCGATTACTACGCCCGCTCGCGGGCCATGCCGGCGGCCGCCAAGGCGGCATTCGAAAACATGGACTGGACGCGCTCCATCGATATCAGCCGCGAGCGGCTGATCATCTATACCCGCAGCATCTCGCGCCTGGCGCCGCTGCTCAAACTGTTCTGCCGCGAGGTCGAAAGCCGCGACGCGTTCTGGGAGGAGGTCGAGCGCGCCTACCTGGCGCTGATCGCCGGCCACTACCAGGCCGACGTCGCCTTTGCCTTCCTCAGTTCGGTGCGGCGAAAGATCTATCAGGATCAATGGAAGGCGGTGGAATACACCTATGGCGCGGCGGGCGACGCGGCGCTCCCGCCAACCGAGATTCTGCGTGAGTTTCCCGGCGGCCCTTCGGTGTTGCCCGAAACCGTGGCCGCCATTCTACAAGTGCCCGATTTCACCGTCCCCTACGGCGATCTCGCCGGCGACGCCGCGCGTATCGCCGAGCGTATCGACGCGACCCTCGGCCTGCCGGCGGCGGACGGGGTCGGGATCGTGGCAATTCGCATCATCGACGCGGGGTTTTACCGCAACCGGGGCGCCTATATCGTCGGCCGCATCGACCGTCAGAATGCCGACCCGGTGCCGTTGGCGATCGCCCTGCTCAACGAGGGCGAGGGCATCTTCGTCGATGCCGTCATCCTCGACGGCGATCATCTGCAATACCTGTTCAGTTCGACGTTGGCCAACTTCCATGTCACCTGCAACGCCTATCACGAATTGTCGCGGTTCCTGCATGGGCTGATGCCGAAGCGTCCGCTTGGGCTTCACTATTCGACAATCGGCTTCAACCATGTCGGCAAGGTGACGGTGATGCGCGAGATCGAAAGCCAGATCGTCGGCGCGGACGAACGCATGGACCGCGCCGTCGGCTTTCCCGGCACGGTCGCCATCGGTTTCTCGGCGCCGTCGTCGGAGTTCGTGCTCAAAGTGATCCGCAACAAACCGACCGCCAACTACAAGTGGGGTACATTCCCCGGGATCGATGCCGTGCTTGGTCAATACCGGCGGGTGCACGACATAAACCGCACCGGCAGCATGCTCGACAACATCGTCTATTACAACGTCACCCTGCCGCGCGCCTTCTTCGCCGACGCCCTGCTCGAAGAGCTGCTGGTAGCGGCCAGCGAAAATGTGTCGCTCTATCTCGGCAACGTCGTGTTTCGCCATCTTATCGTCCAGATGAAGATGTCGCCGCTGCCGGTATTCCTCGAAACCGCGCCCCCGACCGACGCTGAAACCGCTGTCCGCAACCTCGGCCAGTGCATCAAGAACAACGCGGCGGCGAATATTTTCAACCGCGACCTCGACGGCCGCAATTACGGGGTCAGCAAGATCCTCAAAGTCTATCTTTACGATTACGACGCGATCGAGCCGCTGACCGAGGTCAAGATTCGCTCCAACCTTGACCGCATCGACGGCGAGGAGGACGTGCCCGATTGGTTCTTCGAGGAGGGCTTCGTCTTTCTGCCGGAGGAGATGGAGGTCGGTCTCCGCATCGACGACCGCAACCTGCGGCGGCTGTTTCGGGAGGTCCACGGCGACCTCATGACGTCGGCCTATTGGACCCGCATTCAGGAGCGCCTGCGCGACGGCCGCGTGCCGCGGATCCACACTTATCCGGCCGAATGTCGGCTACGGGTTTGAAGACCGCCCAAGCCCGGCGCTCCGCATTGCGACCGGCGCGTGTCGCCGCCCGCAGGGCTAAAGCGTGATTTCGGCCCAAACCTTCTCGAGCGTGTCGGCCGCCTGGCCATAATCCTCGACCACACCCAGCGAACGCCGCTCGCGCTTGCCATCGGCCTTGACGAGGTAGGCGGCGATGCTCCAACTGCCCGATTTGTTTTGCTCGATCACGATCGCGATCCGCTGAGCGGTGTTCGATTGAATTTGCATGTCCTTATTCTCGCTTTGTCGAGGGACCTCTTAGATGGCGTTCGCCGCGCCGACTGCAATGGAGATTATGACGACGGCGTCGCGACGGCGGCGCTGGCGAGCGCCCCTATCGCGACTATCGCGCGCCGTAGATGCGGATCAGCGCGCTGTGGTCGAGGTCGCCGTCGCCCTGCGCGATGAGGCGCTCGTAAAGCTCGCGGTTGAGCGCCGTCGCCGGCAATTCGATGCCGAGGGCGGCGGCCAGATCGAGCGCCTGGGCCATGTCCTTGCATTGGATCGCGGCGCGGCCACCGGGGGTGAAATCGCCCTCGGTCATGCGTTTGCCATGAAGCTCGAGGACGCGTGATTCGGCGAAGCCGCCGGCAAGCGCCTGGCGGACCTTCTCGGGATCGACGCCGGCCGCGCGGGCAAGCGCAAACGCCTCCGCGACGGCGCCGATGGAGAGGCCGACGATGACCTGATTGACGGCCTTGGCGATCTGACCGGCGCCGATCGCCCCGACATGGGTGACGTGGCGGCCGAGAACGGCGAACAGTGGCGCCGCGCGCGCGAAATCCTCGTCGCTGCCGCCGGCCATGATGGTCAGGGTGGCGGCCTCGGCGCCGACCTGGCCGCCCGAGACCGGGGCGTCGACATAGGCGGCGCCGGTGGCCCCGATGCGGGCCGCGTAGTCGCGGGTCGCCATCACCGCCGTGGTGCCCATGTCGATGACCAGGCAACCCGCGCCAATGCTGGCGGCGACGCCGTCGGCGCCGAACAATTGATCGTCGACCGTCTCCGTATCGGGCAGCATGAGGATCACGATGTCCGACCGCGCGGCCACCTCACGGCTGCTGTCGGCCGGCGCCATGCCGGCTTCCGCCAGGGCCTCGACCACCGCGCGGCTGCGATTGTGGATGACCAGGTCGGCGCCCGCGGCAGCCAGGTGTTCCGCCACCGGCCGCCCCATCAGGCCGAGCCCGATGACGCCGATGCGGTATCCGGCTAGATCGGGCATGGCGAAATGAGCCGGCGCTAGGCGGTCTGGTGGCGGGCCCGCGCGCCGCGTTCGATGGCGGCGGCGATCAGGCGGTCGACCTCGAGCTTGTCGCGCAGCAATTGGAGCAGCCGGACCTCCTCGTTGACGACGCGGCCGTCGGCGGCGGCGACATCGCAGGCGATCGCATAGGCGGTCTCGCGCAGATGCTCGGGCAGCGAGACCAGGATCGTGTCCAGGGTGCGATCGAGGCCGTCGTCGCGACTCAGCAGCTTGGCGCAATCCTGGGCGACCAGCGGCAAGGTGTCGGCGTCGAAATCGCGGAAAACCGGCAGATGGTTGACGACCCGGCCGATGGCCTGTAGTTCGGCATCCGACATGTTGCGGTCGGCGGCCGAGACCATAACCATCGTGTAGATGAGCGCGTCGTGGGGTTTGATCATGATGACATCCATTCTGTTCAGGGTCGTCGGCGCCGGAATCGGCCGCGGTGCGCCCCATAGGTAAGGGGCCGGGCGGGGAATCTCAAGTTGCAGTCTGTCGTCGACATCGTTCTACCGGTTTTCGCCATCATATTGACCGGATACCTGGCTGGGCGGTTCCGCCTGTTGGGCCCGGCCAGCGCCGAGGCGCTCAACCGCTTCGTATTCTATTTCGCCCTGCCGCCGCTGCTTTTTCTGTCGATGGCGCGGGTACCGATCGGCAACCTTTTTCACGGGCCCTTCCTTACCGTCTACATCGGCGGGCTGGTGTTCACGGTGCTGTTGGGGCTGGTCGGCGCGCGCTTCCTGTTCGGCCACCGAAACCTCGACATGATCGTCCTCCATGCGACGACCGCGGTGTTCGGCAACACCGGGTATCTCGGCATTCCCTTGTTTCTCGCTGCCTTCGGTCCCGACCGCCTGCTGCCGGCGGTGCTCGCCACGGTGGTGGTTTCGACGGTCCTCATCGGCGCGGCGACGGCGGCGATCGAAATCGGCCGCCACCGCGAATCCGGAATCCTGGTCGCCCTCGGCCGCGCCTTCCTTGCCGTCGTCCGCAGCCCGCTGGTCTTCGCGCCGGTGGCCGGAATCGCGGCCTCGGCGATCGGCTTCTTCCCGCCCCAGCCGGTGGTCAACTTCTTCGAGCTTCTCGGCGCTACCGCCGGCCCCGGGGCGCTGTTCGCCCTCGGCCTCTCGCTGGTTGGTCGCTGGCGCCAGGTCGACGTCAAGGAACTCGGCTGGCTGGTTGCGCTCAAGCTAGTGGTGCACCCGCTGGCGACCCTCGGTTTGATCAGCTACGTGGTCGCCGTCGAGCCCTTCTGGGCCAAATCGGCCGTGCTCCTGGCCGCCATGCCGACCGGCGCCTTGGTTTTCGTTCTCGCCCAGACCTATGATTCCTACGTCCAGCGCGCATCGGCCGCGATCGTCGCGACGACGGTGTTGTCGGTGTTGTCGCTGTCGTGGCTGCTGGTCAGCCTGTAACGGGTCCGTCGCCCTCCAGAAAGATGCGGGTCTCGGCCGCCGCCGCGGCAAGGCCGACGCGGTGGACCTCGACGCCCTCGGGGAACGCACCGTAGAGCCGCGACGGCATCATCGGATCGAGCAAGACGAAAACGCCGCGGTCCTGGTTGCGGCGGATCAGTCTGCCGTAAGCTTGTTTCAGACGCAGCCGCGTCGTCATGTCGTCATAGCCGCGGCCGCCGAAGGCGGTGCGCCGCACTCGGTGCAGAATCGTCGGCCGCGGCCACGGAACCCGGTCGAAGACGATCAAGCGCAGCGCCTCGCCGGGGACATCGACGCCGTCGCGCACGGCATCGGTGCCGAGCAGCGAGGCGTCGGGTTCGGCGCGGAACATCTCGACCAGGGTCGCCGTGTTCAGCGGATCGACATGCTGGGCCAGCAGGGTGAGCCCCGCTTCGTCGAGCGGATCGGCGATGCGTTTGTGGACCGCGCGCAGCCGGGTAATCGCGGTGAACAGGCCGAGGGCGCCGCCGCGGGCGGCCTCGATCAGGGTGCGGTAGGCGGCGGCGACCTGGTCCATGTCGTCCTTGCGCACGTCGGTGACGACGAAGATCCGGGTGTGGGCAATATAGTTGAAAGGCGAGGGGACGGCGATCCGGGTCGCCGTCGGCGCGCCGAGGTGGGCGGCCCCGCTGCGCAGATCGGCGGCCTGCCAATCGGCGTCGGCATCGCCGGTGCCGTCGCGCAAGGTCGCCGAGGTGACGACGATGCCGTGCGCCGGCCGGGCGACGAATTCGGCGAAGGGCGCCATCGGATCGACCCAATGGCGATGCATGCCGACATCGAAATCGCGGCCTTCGTAACGGTCGACGGCGAGCCAATCGACGACCGTATCCGCCGGTTCCTCGGCCAGTTCCGCCAGCATCCGTCGCCACGCCTCGATCTGCAGGATGCCGCGCTGCTTGAGGCCGCGGACCACCGCCTCGATGCGCATCCGGGTCGCCGAATCGAGACGCGCCGCATCGCCGTCGAGGCGGTCGGCGAGCGACTGGGCGAGCGCCTTGACCGGGGTCAGCAAGTGCGCCAGCGCGTCATCGAGGGCGGCCGCGGCGGCGAGCAGCGGCGCGTCGGCCGGGCGCGCGTCGGCCTCGAGCCCATAGGGCGAGGAATCGTTTGGCACGCGGGCATAGACCAGGCGCCTGACCTCGGCCAGGAAGGCCTCGGCCGGGCCGACCGCGCGGCCGTCGATCAGGCGCTGCCGCCAGCTTTCGGCGGGTAAGGCGCGCGCCCCGCGGACCACTTTTTCGAGTGCCTCGCGGCCATCGTCGTCGGCGGCGACGATATCGCCGATACGGCGTTCGAGGCCGCGCGCGCGGGAGCGCCGCCGGGTTTCGCCGCCGACCAGCCAGCGCCGCAATTCCGCGGTCTCGGAGGCCGACAAATGGGCCGAGAATGCGCTGTCGGCGGCGTCGAACAAATGGTGCCCCTCGTCGAACACGAAGCGCGTCGTGCGCCGCATGTCCTCGCCGCCGCCGAGCGCGGCCTGGATCATCACCAGGGCGTGGTTGGCGACCACGATGTCGGCGCGGCGGGCGCGGCGGACGGTATGCTCGATGAAGCATTTGCCGTAATGGGAGCAGGCCGAATAGATGCATTCGCCGCGGCGGTCGGCGAGCCCGGTGGTCAGGCCCGGGCCGAGGAGGTCGCCGAGCCAGGCCGGGAAGTCGCCGCCGGTCATGTCGCCGTCATGGCTCGCCGCCGCCCACCGCGCCATCAGTCCGAGCGCGACGGCGTCGCCAGGCCGCGCCGCCAGGCTGCGCACGCGATCTTCCATGTTGAGCAGGCAGAAATAGTTCTCCCGGCCTTTGCGCAGGACGATACGCCGCGCCTTGTCCTCCGGATCGGCGCACAGGCGGTCGAGCTCGCGGTCGATCTGGTGCTGGAGGTTGCGGGTGTAGGTGCTGAACCACACGGTGCCGCCGTTGCGCTCCGCCCACAAGCTGGCCGGGGCGACATAGCCGAGCGTCTTGCCGACGCCGGTGCCGGCCTCGGCGAGGACGAAATTGGGCGCGTCGGCCTCGGCCCGCGGCTGGAAGGCGTCGCTCACCGCCATCGCGTAATCGACCTGCTGCGGTCGCGCCTCGGCATCCCCGCCGAGCAGGTCGCCGAGGCGCGCGCGGGCGGCATCCGGCGATACCGGATAGTCCTCGGGCGGTGCTGGCGGGGCCTGTTCCTCCCATGCCGGCAGCCGTTCCCACACCGCCAGCGAGCGGGTCTCCGCCCTGCCGCCGGCGGGCGCCGCCAGGGCCTCCAGGACCGGCGCTCCCCACGGCCAGCCGCCGGCCGCCATCACCCGGGCGATACCGGCCGCCGGTTCGGCCGCCGCCTCCGGAGTGGCGGCGAGTTCGGCGAGCAGGCGTTCGGCGGCGGTGGCGAGTGTCGTCGGCTCGTCGTCCAGGCTGAGCGGCAGCGGCAGGCCGAGGGCGGCGGCGAGCCCGCGCCCGGTGGGCAGGCAGAACGTTGCCGGCCGGGCAAAGGCGAACAGCTCGAGCAGGTCGAAGGCGGGAAAGGGGTCGATGCCGAGCCGTCGCGCGGTCGCCATCCGGTGGCAGATCAGGACCGGCCCGGCACGAACCAGCGCCCGGGCGTCGTCGTGGCCGATGTCGCGGAGCTCGCCATCGGTGGTGAACAGTTTCGCGACGCGGCGGCCGACCACGAGAGCATCGGCTTCGAGACGGGGCGCGGGCGGCGGGGCGGACGACATGGGCGGGAGTATAGAAATAAACCAGCTCCGCCGCGGACGGCAATATCAGGGTCTTGATCTCTCCAGCAACCGAAGGTCTTCGTCTGCCTCGTCCAAATAGAGCAACCCGCCTTTTTCTGTTTCGATCAAAACTCCGGTTTTGAGGTAGGACCAATCGGCTTCGGGGTATTCTTTGGTGTAGTTGGATAAATCGATATCGCACACGACGACACCCCGGTTTCCGTGCCAAACCTCGACACGGTCACCCAATCTAATTTCCTCGCCGTCAGAATACTTCATGCTCGGATTCCTACTTGGGCGCCGCAGAGTTTGTGTTGGTTTGTTCCGTCTAGGAGAGTGGATACAGTCGGGACTATCCCAAAGGAAGGGCTGTGAAATGCTAGGTCAATGTTCCGAGTTGGGGAACATTGTTACTCGTTGCATCCCGCGTCGGCCATCGAGCGACTTTCGAAACCATGTGCCGCACGAAATCCTCCCCTCCCCTGGAGGGAGGGGATCGAGGGGAGGGGGAACTCATCGACAGAATTCGATATGTCACGCCGGTGATTGCGGGACCACCCCCACCCCGACCCTCCCCCTTCGAGGGGGAGGGTGCTCAACGTACGATATGATGTTGCCGGCCCGCGCCGGCGGGTCGGTGTCGTCGCCGGCATGGCGCGAGTATATGGACCGCCCGGCGCACCCGCTAGCGCGCTGCGTCGCGGTTGACCTTGCTTTTGGTAGCGCCTAGCTTCGCGCCGCATTCACGGCAAGGTGTGATCGGGAACATGTCCAGCGAACGCGAACTCGCGCTCGTGGCCAAGGCGTGGCCGTTCGAAGAGGCGCGGCATGTGGTCAAACGGGTCGGCGACGCCGCGCCGGAGAAGGGTTACGTGCTGTTCGAGACCGGCTACGGGCCCTCGGGCCTGCCCCATATCGGCACCTTCGGCGAGGTCGCCCGGACGACCATGGTGCGCCACGCCTTCGAGACCATGACCGGGTTGCCGACCCGGCTGTACGCGTTCTCCGACGACATGGACGGGTTGCGCAAGGTGCCCGGCAACATTCCCAACCAAGACATGGTCGCCGAACACCTCGGCAAGCCGTTGACCGAGATCCCGGATCCGTTCGGCACTCACGAGAGCTTTGGCCACCATAACAATGCGCGGCTGCGCAGTTTTCTCGATTCGTTCGGTTTCGACTACACATTCGTCAGCTCAACCGGGTGCTACCGCGACGGCCGCTTCGACGCCGCCCTGCTGCAGGTGTTGCGCCTTTACGATGCGGTCATGGCGGTCATGCTGCCGTCGCTCGGCGCCGAGCGGCAGGCGACCTATAGCCCGTTCCTGCCGCTTTGTCCGCGGACCGGACGGGTGCTCCAAGTCCCGATCGTCGCCCACGATGCCGATGCCGGGACGGTGACCTACGAGGACGAGGACGGCGCCCGGGTCGAGGTTCCGGTGACCGGCGGCGCCTGCAAGCTGCAATGGAAAGTCGACTGGGCGATGCGCTGGTACGCGCTCGGCGTCGATTACGAGATGTCGGGCAAGGACCTGATCGACTCGGTGCGGCTGTCGAGCAAGATCTGCCGCATCCTCGGCGGCACTCCCCCCGACGGCTTCAATTACGAGCTGTTTCTCGACGAGAACGCCGAGAAGATCTCGAAATCCAAGGGCAACGGGCTGAGCGTCGAGGAATGGCTGGCCTATGCGCCGCCGGAGAGCCTGGCGCTGTTCATGTACCAGCAGCCGCGGCGGGCCAAACGACTCTATTTCGACGTCATCCCGAAGGCGGTCGACGAGTATTACACCTTCGTCCGCAAATACGCCGACGAAGCGCCGCCGGCGCGGCTCGAAAACCCGGCCTGGCACATCCATAGCGGCGCCCCGCCCGACGAGGTGCCGCCGATCCCGTTCGCGCTCCTACTCAATCTAGTCAGCGCCTGCCATTCCGAGGACAAGGCCGTCATCTGGGGATTCCTGTCGCGCCACGAGAAAGTCCATAGTGCCGCCGAGTCGCCGCAGCTCGACGCCCTGGTCGAGTACGCCATCCGCTACTACAGGGATTTCGTCAAGCCGACGATTCGCCACCGCCCGCCGAGCGAGGTCGAGCGGGGCGCGCTCGAAGACCTGCTTGCGGTGCTTGCGGCGCTGCCCGACGATGCCGACGGCGAGGCGATCCAGACCGAAATCTACGAGGTCGGCAAGCGCCACGATTTCGAGAACCTGCGCGACTGGTTCCGTGCCCTCTACGAGGTTCTGCTCGGTCGAAGCCAGGGCCCGCGGATGGGCTCGTTCGTCGCCCTCTACGGGCTCGTGGAAACGCGCGAACTCGTCGCCCGGGTGCTCGCCGGCGACGACCTCGACGCCGCCTGATCGGCGATCAGTCGGCCGGTTCGGCGCTGTCTCCGGCGCCGACCTCGTAGAGCGCCGTCATCCCGGCCGCGATATGATCGTTGACGTGACAGTGGAACATCCAGACGCCCTGGCTGTCCGGGGTCACGTCGACGACCCGGCTCGAGGCCGGCAGCAGATCGACGACATCGACCCGCCTGCCGTCGGATAGGCCGGTGTTGCCGTGCCAGTGCGGCGTGTGCAAATCGACCTCGGTGCCGAGCGCGAGGGTGTACCAGCGCGTCCGCTCGCCGGCGTTCATCTTCAGCCCCGGCAGATTGCCGTAAATGTAGCCGTTGATGCCGTGCATCAGGTTGCTTTCCTGGAATGCTTCGTCGTTCGGGTCGACGTGGGCCGGGTCGGCGAACGTCTCGATGTTGCGGTCCAGGTACCAGCTCTGGTTTTCGTCGGTGACGGTAAACAGGGTGACGAATTCGCGGTCGATATCGCGCGGCGCACCATCGGCCGTGGCCTGGCCTTGGGCGGTGACGACGATGGCACCGACCAGGCCGGCATTGGAATCGCGGACCGCATCGACGTGGGAATGGTAGAGCCAGGCGATCGAGCTCGGGTCGTTGGGGCCGGGGCCGGCGCGCTCCGGGACCTCCCAGACATAGGTATGGGTCGCGCCGGGCGGCACCGCGTCGTCGGCTTTGTCGGCGCCGGCGGTGCCGTCTGCATAGGGTGCGCCCTCCGACGCCTTGTCGTAGAACACCCCGTGCGGGTGCATGGTAAAGGGCCGGCTCGCGTTGTTCTTGAAATGCACCCGGATCGTGTCGCCGACTTCGGCATGCAGAACGGGACCGAGAAAGCCAAGATGCGCCCACGCCTCGGGGCGGGGCAGGGGCGTCGTGAAGTCGGCGTCGGCGTATTGCCGATAGAGCGCCTTGACGTAGGTGCCGCCGACTGTCGCCGGAGTTCGTTCCACGAATACGCTTTCGTCGTCGTCGAACGGCCGGCCCATCATCACGTTTCGCCCTGCCGGTGCATAGTCCCAAGCTGTCTCTTCGGCGGCGACGTAGTAGACCCGTTCGGCGGCGGTCGCCGGTCCCGGGATTGTAAAGAGCGCCAGCGTGATCCCGGCGGCCGCGAAGGCCAGGCGCCGACCGATTGCAGTCCTCATGTTCTGCCTACCCTCATTGACTTCGCTAGACGGGAACAAATACCGCGATTAAGAATGATTTGCATTCCTAATATTAACCGGGGACAATTTGACGCAGTGCCCGGAGACCATGCCGGGTCGGCCCATTCGGAGGCCCGAGACTCGGTCAGTAGGATTTTTGCTGCAACGCACAATTTCTCATTGACAACGGGCGGGGATTTCCTAAATTAACGGAGTGTTGCAGTGCAACATAATCATTCACAGCAATGCTCAACCGGCCGGGATTCGCGCGGCCCAGGGCAGACAGGAGAAACTCCCATGGCTACTCGCAAGACCAAAGTGACGAAGCCGCGCGCGACGCAAGTCGAAGCGGCTGTCAAGAACGGCGCCGCCGCCGTCGAGACCGCGGTCAAGGCCGGCACCGATGCCGCCGCCCAGAACGTCGAAAAGGCGGTCAAGATGACCCAGGATCAGGCCGAAAAGGCCAACGCCCAGGCGCTCAAGGCGTTCGACGAGGTCTATGCCTTCAACAAGCAGAACCTCGACGCGTTCGTCGCCGCCGGCGACGTCTATTTGAGGGGTGTCGAGGCGATCAACGCCGCCTTCATCTCGACCGCCCGGCGCACCGTCGAAGCCGGCCTGTCGAACACCAAGGCCGTGCTGTCGGCCAAGACCTTCAACGAGGTGGTCGATCTGCAGAACGATTTCGCGCGTAAGACCTTTGACGAGGTTGTCGCCGAAACCACCAAGCTGTCGGAGCTGACGAGCCAGGTCGCCAACGAAGCGGCGAAGCCGATTTCGGTGCGCGTCCAGAAGACTTTCGAAACTTTCGCCAAGACTGCTGCCTAATCTAACAGTCTTGCACTATGACAGGGCCCAGCGTCAGCGACGCTGGGCCTTTTTCGTTCGCGGGTAGGCGTCAATCAATCGACAGGTTGCGAACGGGAGAACTCGAAATAGAGCTCGCGCGCCTTCTTGGCGGTCGGACCCGGCTGCAGCGGGCGGTCTTCGATCTGCTTGCAGGCGGTGACCTTGGCGTAGTTGCCGGTGCTGAACAATTCGTCGGCGTCGAGGATCTCGGGCCAGGTGATCGTCCGTTCGACGACCTCGGTTCCGCTATCCTGAAGCAGGCGGATGATCCGCTGACGGGTTATCCCGTTGAGGAAAGTCCCGTTCGCACTCGGCGTGTGGGCGACGCCGTCCTTGACCATGAATAGGTTGGCGGTGGCGAATTCCGCCACATTGCCGGTCATGTCCAACTTGACCGCATTGTCGAAGCCGCGTCCGGTCGCTTCGCGCAACGCACGCGCGACGTTTGGGTACAAACACGACGCCTTGGCGTCGGTCGGCGCCGATTCCGCGGCCGGCCGGCGAAACGAAGACAAGCACGCCGTGAAGCCCTTATCCTCCGGCAATGGCCGCTCGGTCAGGACGAGCGCGAATTTCGTGCTGTCGGGGTCGGGAACGACGAAGCCCTCCTGGCCGAAGAACATCGGTCGGATGTAAAGCTCGGCGCCTGGGCTAAACCGCCTCACCCCTTCCTTTGACAGCGCGTGGATCTCCTCCGCCTTATGGGTCGGTTTCAGGCCCATGGTCTCGGCGGAACGAATGGTCCGCTCGGAGTGACGGTCGAGATCGGGCACCAGTCCGTCGAATGCGCGGGCGCCGTCGAACACGACCGAGGACAGCCACACCGCGTGGGTCAGCGATCCGAACAAGGGCACATTGCCCTCCTGCCATTCACCGTCAACATAGGTCCACGATGTCATTACCTACTCCACTGATGGTCGCACCGCGCGATGCGGGTTTCGTCAAGCCTTAAACCAGCGCCCCGACCGGATCAAGCGAATGCCGGAAAAAGGCCATCGTTGTTTGGTGTCTTGTCGGTTTCACGCCCGACTTGCGGCGGTCAACAATTCCCATTCGGGCCCGCAACCTTTATATGGGTTCGGCCGCCGTCAATGCAGCCCGCCGCGCGTCCGCGGGCTCGGAGGAAAGTTGCCGAATGGCCGAGTCCCTGATCTACCACATGTGCCGGCGCGATGAGTGGGACGCCGCGTGCGGGACCGGGGTCTATCGCGGATCGTCTCAGGACGAGGCCGACGGGTTCATCCATTTCTCGACCGCCGACCAGATCGCCGCCAGCGCCGCCAAGCACCGCGCCGGCCAATCCGGCTTGGTTCTGATCGAGGTCGATGCCAGCCGGCTCGGCGACGCCCTCAGGTGGGAGCCGGCGCGCGACGGTGCCCTGTTCCCCCATCTATACGGCGTGCTGGCCGTCGACTCGGTCACCGCCGTTCGCGATCTGCCCGTCGACCGCGAAGGGCGGCACCTGTTCCCGGCCTTGCCGCTTCCCGACGCCCCGACATGAAATCATTCGCGCTGATCGGACGTCTGCTTCGCGCGCTGCCACCGGAAGCCGCGCATCGCCTGACCATTCGGGCGCTCGCCGCGGGCCTGGGCCCTCGCCGGCGACGAATCACGACGAGCCTATCCGCAACGGTCTTCGGTCTCGAGTTTCCCAATCCGCTGGGTCTGGCGGCGGGGTTCGACAAGGACGCGGAGGTTGTCGGGCCGGCCCTCGACCTCGGCTTCGGCTTCGTCGAGACCGGCTCGATAACGCCGCGACCTCAGCCCGGGAACCCGAAGCCGCGGATGTTCCGCCTCACCGCGGATCAGGCCGTGATCAATCGGCTCGGATTCGGCGGCCGGGGCATGGAAGCGGCGGCCGAACGGTTGGCGGCCTTTCGCCGCCGCGACGCGACCGCGCTGGTCGGCATCAATATCGGCAAGAACCGGGAGACCGAAGATGCGGCCGCCGATTACGCCGCCGTCGCCCGCCGGTTGGCGCCCTATGCATCCTATCTGGTGATCAACGTATCGTCGCCCAACACGCCGGGGCTGCGCGCGCTTCAAGGCAAGGACGAACTCGCACGCCTGGTCGACGCGGTGCGCGACGCGGTCGGCGATCCGGCGCCACCGGTCGTGGTCAAGATCGCCCCCGATCTCGAAGCGGACGATCGGGCCGCCGTCGCGGCGGTAACCCAAGAGGCGGAGATCGATGGCCTCATCATCGGCAATACGACGGTCTCGCGCCCGCCCGGCCTGACCGATCCGGCGCGCGGTGAAGAAGGCGGATTGAGTGGCCGGCCGCTGATGCCCTTGTCGACGGCGGTGCTGTCCGACATGTATGTCCGCACCGCGGGCCGGATTCCCTTGATCGGCCTCGGCGGGGTCGCCAGCGGCGGCGACGCCTATGTCAAGATTCGCGCCGGCGCTTCGCTGGTCCAACTCTATACCGCCCTCGTCTATCAGGGTCCCGATTTGGTCCCGGCGATCTTGGAGGCTCTCGCGGAACGGCTCGCCGCCGACGGCTTTTCGACGATCTATGAGGCGATCGGCGCCGACCACCGATGATAGCGCTCCCGACGCGGCCGTGAATACGACATCGCCCCGAAAGCTCGCCGGCATGAGCGAGATCGCCGATCGCTACGACGGCTACTTGCTCGATTTGTGGGGCACGATCCACGACGGGCTGCAGCCGCTGCCCGGCGTTCTGGCGGCGCTGACCGAACTCAAGGCGCGCGGCAAGCGGCTGCTCGTCATATCGAATGCGCCGCGACGCAACACCGCGGTCATCGAGCGTATGCGAACCATGGGGATCGCCGACCATCTCTACGACGCGGTCTTGTCGTCCGGCGAATCGGCTCATGTCTCGATCCGCGATCGCGGCGACCGGCATCACGCCGCCCTCGGGCGGGCGTGCTACCACCTTGGCCCGTCCCGCGACAGCAGCGTCTATGCCGAGCTCGATCTCGACATCGTGCAGGACCTGGAAAGCGCTGAATTTGTCCTCAATACGGGGCTCGACAAGCCGGAGGAAACGGTGGCCGACTATGCGCCGGTCCTCGACGCGGCGGCCGCAAGGGGCTTGCCGATGATCTGCGCCAATCCGGATCTGGTCGTGTTGCGCGGCCCGCTCCGCGAGCTCTGTGCGGGCGCGCTGGCGGCGCGCTACGAAGCGCAGGGTGGCACCGTCATCTACCATGGCAAGCCGCACGCACCGATCTATGACATCGCGCTCCAAATGCTCGACATCGAAGACCGCTCGCGCCTTATCGCGGTCGGCGATTCGTTGCGCACGGATATCGCCGGCGCCAATCGGATCGGAATCGATTCGGTGTTGATCCTGGGCGGTATTCACGCCGAGGCGCTCAGCATCTCGCCCGGTCAGGACGCCGATACGGCGCGCCTGCGCGGCCTTTATGGCGAGCTCGGCGCCGCGCCCAGCTACACGCTGCCGGCCTTCATTTGGTAGTCTGGCCGCCGGCCCGCCGCCTATAATGGGCCATGGCGCGCGCCCTCAAGCAAACCTGGACCTGGCATTTCGATACCCCGCCCGAAACCGTGTGGCCGATTCTGGCCGACACCGCACGGTTCAACGAGGCCGCCGGCTTGCCCAATCACGAGATCGAAGAAACGCCGCGCGCCGACGGCTCGGTCGAATACGTGGCGCGGGCGCGCAAGGGTCCCTTCAATTTGGTGTGGGAGGAGAAACCGGTCAATTGGGTGTGGGAGCGCTGGTTCGAGCACTGCCGCTCGTTCCGCCAAGGCCCGCTCGACTATCTGTGCGCCACCTTCACGCTCTATCCCGATGGCGCCGGCAGCCGCGGCGAATATACCGTCGAGGCGGCGCCCGCCAACCTGTTGGGCATGCTGATATTACGCACCGGTTTCTTTATCGCCGCGGGCAAGAATTTCGGCGCCCTGGCTGCCGCCGCGCGGGATTTCGCCAAGGGCGCGCGCGGGACCGCCTTCGACTACCAGGCGCCACGCCTGGATGCGGCGCGGCGCGCCCGGCTGGCCCAGATCGTCGCGCGTATCGAGGACACGCCCTACGGTCACGGCCTGGCTGCGCGGATCGCCGATTTGATCGAAACCGCACAGGAGGTCGACCTTATCCGCCTGCGGCCCCGCGCTCTGGCGCGGGAATGGGAAACGCCGGAACGGGAGGCAATCGAAGCCTGCCTGCGGGCGACGCGCGACGGACTGCTCGATCTCAGGTGGGACGTGCTGTGTCCGCGTTGTCGCATCGCCAAGGCGACGACCCATGCGCTCGATCAGCTGCCGACCGGCGCCCACTGCGACACCTGCAACATCGATTACGACCGGGACTTCGCCAAGAACGTCGAATTGAGCTTTCGGCCGGCGCCGGCCATTCGGCCCCTGGCCACCGGCGAGTATTGTCTGTTCGGGCCGATGAGTACGCCGCATATCAAGGTCCATGTCACGGTCGAGCCGGGCGCGTCGCGGGTCGTGGATGCGTCCTTGCCGGCCGGACCGTATCGGCTGCGAACGCTCGAGCCCGGCCCCGAGGCCGACTACGATCACGACGGTAGCGCCTTTCCCGAAATCGTGATCGACGCCGATGGGGTCGCTGCCGGCGAACCGTCGTCGCCGGGCACGGTTTTCCTGCGCAACGACGATATCCGGCCGCGGACCTTCGTCATCGAAGACCGGGCCTGGGCGGGGGACGCGTTTACCGCCGATCGCGTTGCGAGCTTTCAGGGCTTTCGCGATCTGTTCTCCGACCAGGTGTTGCGGCCGGGCGACGAGGTGGCGATCGCCCGGGTCGCGCTGATGTTCACCGACCTTCGGGGTTCGACGGCGCTCTACGGCGCGGTCGGCGACGCGCCGGCCTATCAATTGGTGCGCGATCATTTCGCGTTCCTCGCCGAAGTCGTCCGCAATCACGACGGCGCCCTGGTCAAGACCATCGGCGACGCGGTCATGGCGGCGTTCGTCGAGCCCGCCGATGCGGTCGCCGCCGCGCTCGATATTCAACGCAAGGTCACCGCTTTCAACGCCGCGACGACGACCGGCGCCGGGCCGATCGCGATCAAGATCGGGCTCCACGAGGGACCCTGCATCGCCGTCACTTTGAATGGCCGGCTCGACTATTTCGGCACCACCGTCAACATGGCGGCCCGGTTGCAGGACTGCAGCCGAGGCGGCGACATCGTTCTATCGACTGAGATCGCCGAGGATTCCGGTGTCGCGGCCCTGCTCGCCGGCTTCGAGCCGGTGCGCGAGGCGGCCGATCTCAAAGGATTCGACGCGCCGGTACCGTTTCTGCGGCTCGTGCTTTGAGAATTCAGGCGCGATCGTCGTCACCGTATCGGCGCATCGAAAGCCGCCGGACCGGAACCAATGGCCGCGCTGGCAACCGAATTTTGGCCCGTCATTTTGTATCCTGAACTCCGGATTCGTGCCTTTCTCCGGCCCCTTTTTGTCACATAGACGGGCGGTTGCCAGCTTGGCTATAATTGGCGCGGGAGAGTGGAAGAAGCAAATGGTTGATTTCGCAAAGCGAACCCTCGCCGATTGGTCCGAGCTGGTTGGTCGCGAACTGAAGGGATCGTCGCCCGACGGTCTGGTCTGGGACACGCCCGAGGGTATCGCGGTCAAACCACTCTACACCGCCGACGACCTGGCCGAGCTCGAGCATGTCGCGACTCTCCCGGGCTTCGCGCCATTCGTCCGCGGCCCGCGCGCCACCATGTATGCCAATCGTCCGTGGACGATTCGCCAATATGCGGGTTTTTCGACCGCCGAGGAGTCAAACGAGTTTTACCGGCGCAACCTGGCGGCCGGTCAGATGGGATTGTCGGTGGCCTTCGACCTGGCCACCCACCGCGGTTACGATTCGGATCATCCGCGCGTCATCGGCGATGTCGGCAAGGCGGGTGTCGCGATCGATTCCATCGAAGACATGAAAATCCTGTTCGATGGCATTCCGCTCGACAAGATGAGCGTGTCGATGACGATGAACGGCGCCGTGCTGCCGGTGATGGCGGGCTACATCGCCGCCGCCGAAGAGCAGGGGGTGCACCAGGCTCAGCTCTCGGGGACCATCCAGAACGACATCCTCAAGGAGTTCATGGTCCGCAACACCTATATCTATCCGCCCGAACCGTCGATGCGGATCGTCGCCGACATTATCGAATACACCGCCCACAACATGCCGCGCTTCAATTCGATCTCGATCTCCGGCTACCACATGCAGGAGGCGGGAGCGACGGCGGTGCAGGAGCTCGCCTTCACCTTGGCGGATGGGCTCGAATATGTGCGCGTGGCGCTGGACCGCGGGTTGGAGATCGATAAGTTCGCCCCGCGGCTGTCCTTCTTCTTCGGCATCGGCATGAACTTCTTCATGGAGATCGCCAAGCTGCGCGCGGCCCGTCTGCTGTGGGCCGAGATGATGAGCGAGTTCGAACCCAAGGATCCGCGCAGCTTGAGCTTGCGCACGCACTGCCAGACCTCGGGGGTCAGCCTTACCGAACAGGATCCCTACAACAATGTCGTTCGTACTACGATCGAGGCGTTGGCTGCAGTGCTCGGCGGGACCCAATCGCTGCACACCAATGCGCTCGACGAGGCGGTGGCGCTGCCGACCCCATCCTCCGCCCGCATTGCCCGCAACACCCAACTGATCATTGCCGAGGAGAGCGGCATCCCCCATGTCATCGATCCCTTGGGCGGCAGCTATTACGTCGAGAGCCTGACCGCCAGCTTGGTCGCCGAGGCGCGCAAGTTGATCGGCGAGGTCGATGAGTTGGGCGGCATGACCAGCGCGGTGGAAAGCGGCATGCCGAAACTGGCGATCGAGGAATCGGCGGCCCTGCGACAGGCGCGGGTCGACCGCGGCGAGGAGACCGTCGTCGGCGTCAACAAATACCGACCGGAGGAAGACGATCAGGTCGAGATCCTCAATATCGACAACGCCAAAGTCCGGGAACAGCAGATCAAGCGCCTCGAGGCGGTCCGCGCTGGGCGCGACGGCGCTGCCTGCGACGCGGCGCTTGCCGCCTTGTCCGCCGCGGCCAAGAGCGGCGAGGGCAATCTTCTCGAGTTATCGATCGATGCCATGCGGGCGCGCGCGACGGTCGGCGAGGTCTCCGACGCGCTGGAGAAGGTTTTCACACGGCATCGGGCGGTAATTCGCAGCGTGTCCGGTGTCTATGGTTCGGTCTATTCGGCCGATGACGGGTTCAAGCGGATCCAGGCCGAGGTCGAATCGTTTGCCGCCGACAACGGCCGCCGTCCGCGTATGCTGGTGGTCAAGATGGGCCAAGACGGTCACGACCGTGGCGCCAAGGTGATCGCCACTGCCTTTGCCGATATCGGTTTCGACGTCGATGTCGGTGCGTTGTTCCAGACCCCGGAAGAGGCGGCCCGCCAAGCGGTAGAGAACGATGTCCACGTCGTCGGCGTTTCCAGCCAGGCGGCGGGCCACAAGACCCTGGTCCCGGCGATGATCGATGCGCTCCGGGCCGAGGGCGGCGGCGACATCGTCGTCATTTGCGGCGGCGTCATTCCGCCACAGGATTACAAATTTCTACTCGATTCCGGCGCCCATGCGATATATGGACCGGGAACGAACATTCCACATGCCGCGAGCGAAATACTAAGCCTGATCGAAAGGCATAGAAAAGCGGCATAGGTGCCAAGCCGTCAGCGGAAAGGGAGGTGTTCCGCATGATCCGTCGATCCTATCTGATCGGTGCCGTTCTCACGGCGCTGTGGTTATTCCTGGTCTGGTTCTACGTCGAATCGGAAGTTGGCTGGACAAACATGTCCTACATGCTTCCGTGGGAGAACCTGGTCTTTGGCGCCGCCGTGCTCGTGCCCGTCGGGCTGATTTGGCTGATTGTCGCCTTTGTCGAGTTGGCCGAGCGCAGCCGAATCAATCGCGATGCCTTGTTCGAGTTGGCCCAGCAGATGGCCGATGCGACCCCCGAGGCGCGGCAAGAGGCCAAGATGCTGTCGGCAGAAATTGCCAAGCAGGTCTCCAACCTCGCCAACCTCGCCAAGACATCCGAGTCGACGCGCCGGGATATCGCGAAATTGGGCGCCGAGGCGGAAAAGGCGCTGAACGCGGCGACCGAACGGACGTCGGCCGATGCCGCGGAAATTCGCCGCACTTACGAGGGCTATGTCGGCAACGTGTCGAAGATGGCGGAAGACGCCGCCGGTCGCATTCGCAAGACGATCGAAACGTCGATCGAGTCGACGTTTACCGACGACCTCAAGACGACCGTGGCCAAGCTCGAGGGTGAATCGACGACGATCACGACGGCGTCCCGCGATTTCGCCAAGAGAATCGAGGATGTCGAAACGCTGTTCGACGGCCACCGCGTGAAATTGGCCGAGGCGACCGCGCGGGCGACCGCCCAGGCCGGCGAGATCCGCAGTGCATTCGGCGCGCAGTCGCAGCAACTGGGTGAAACCGCCGAGCTGATGTCGACGCGAATCACCCAGGTTCAGGAGGCCCTGGAGAAGCAGATATCGTTGCTGAAGCGTTCGGGCGACAGCGTCGTGACCCAGATCGAAACGCTGGATAAGAAGAGTATTGCCGCCGGCCGAACGGTCGAATCGATCGGCACCGAGTTGCGCAAGCTGGTCGACAAGACGATCGACAACGAGCTGTCTCGGGTCGGCGCCGCCACCGATGAGGCCGGCAAGCAGATCAAGAACGTGGCCGATGAGATCGCCCGCACGCTCGATGTGGCGCTCAAGGAGCAGCTACAGAAAATGGAGCGGACGGCGGCCAAGCTCAATGACGACATCGGAACCCTCAACGAAACCATGAGCCACTCGACGGATCACCTCGAATCGGTGGTCAAGACCACGGCCGAGGAAGCGCAACAAACGGTCAATCTGTTCCGCAATCAGGTCGAGGAATTGTCTGAGGCGACGCGCGAGGCGGCGGAGCAGACCGACGCCGTGCGCGAAGCCGTCGCGCAGGGCCGGCGCGACGGATTTCTGCGTGCGTCCGCCACCGTCATCCGGGAACTCAACGAGCTTGCGGTGGACATCGACCAGGTGTTCGAGCCGTCGCTGCCCGACAACATCATGAAGCTCTACAAGGACGGCGACCACGGCATCTTCGTACGAAGGCTCGCGCGCGCCAACGACGAACATTCGGTGCCGTTGATTCGGGAAACCATGCGGAAGAATTCGGATTTCCGGCATAGCGTTTCAACCTTCATGAAGCGCTACGAGGCCTTGTTGGCGCAAACCGCCGACTGCGACCCCGACCGCATCCTGACGGCGACGCTGCTGAGCGCCGACGTGGGCAAGGTTTATATGTTGTTGGCGCGGGCCGACCAACGCGACCACTGAGCGTTGGCGGACGACGATCGGGGCGGTTCGACAAACGCCCTCGGCCAACCAATCGGCGCGGCGGTGCCCAATTGGGCACCGGTGCCGCCGCCGCCGCGCACGGCAATGACCGGCCGGCTGTGCGCGGTCGAGCCGATCGATCCCGCACGTCACGCTGAGACGCTCCATGCCGCCAACGCCGAGGATTCGGAAGGCCGGATGTGGACCTACATGCCTTACGGGCCGTTCGGTTCGGTGGCCGATTTCCGGTCATGGATGGAGGCCAGCTGCCTCGGCGACGATCCGCTGTTCCACGCCATCGTCGACCGCCGCTCCGGTGGCGCCGTGGGCGCCGCCAGTTACTTACGCATAACGCCCGCGATCGGCGTCATCGAGGTCGGGCATATCCACTATGCGCCGCGGCTGCAGCGCACCGTGATGGCGACCGAGGCGATGTATTTGATGATGCGGCGGGTTTTCGACGAGCTCGGCTACAGACGCTACGAATGGAAGTGCGACGCCCTCAACGCCGGCTCCCGACGCGCCGCAGAACGCCTCGGCTTCACCTTCGAGGGCGTGTTTCGCCAGGCGACCATGTACAAAGGACGGAACCGGGATACCGCGTGGTACGCCATCATCGACAGGCAGTGGCCGGCACTCAGGACCGCTTTTGAGACGTGGCTGGCGCCGGACAATTTCGATGACAGCGGCCGCCAGCGGACAAGCCTCGGCGCCATGACCAAGGCATTGCGCCGGCCGGCGGCGGTCTAACGCCGCGAGCGCGACCTGGTCGACCCAAACATTCAAACCGTTCGAGGTTTCGCCGGCGCCCGGTCGGGGCGTATTGTCAAATCCGTCCGAGGCACAAGATCTACCTAATCGCCGCTCTACCGCGAAAGAACGACCGCCCCATGCCGCCGAACCGATTTGATCCCACCGCACCGGTCACGCCACGAAGCGAATGGTCGACGATCCGGACGCTGCTGCCATACCTGTGGCCGACGGGGCAGGCCGAAATGCGGGCCCGCGTGGTGGTGGCGATGCTCCTTTTGGCGGCGGCCAAGGTGGCCAACGTCTATGTCCCGATCCTCTACAAGCAGGCCGTCGATATCCTGTCGGTTCAGAACATCAATCTGATCGTCGTCCCGGTCGGCCTGGTCGTCGGCTATGGCATCGTCAGGCTGATGTCGACCGCGTTCGCCGAGCTTCGCGATGCGGTCTTCGCGAAAGTTGCACAGCGCGCCATCCGGATGGTCGCCTTGACCACCTTCCGACACCTCCATGCGCTGTCGCTGCGATTCCACCTCGACCGCCAGACCGGTGGCCTCAGCCGGGTGATCGAACGCGGTACCAAGGGCATCGAATTCCTGCTCAGCTTCATGCTGTTCAATGTCCTGCCGACCCTGCTCGAGATCGTTCTCGTCTGCGGCATCCTTTGGGGGCTCTACGATTTTTGGTTCGCCATCGTCACCTTCGTGACCATCGTCGGCTATATCGTGTTCACCATGATGGTAACCGAGTGGCGGCTCAAATACCGCCGCGAGATGAACCGCACCGACACCGAGGCGAATACCAAGGCCATCGACTCGCTGCTCAATTTCGAAACCGTCAAGTATTTCGGCAACGAAGCCTACGAGGCGCGCCGCTACGACGAATCGCTCAAGCGCTACGAAGGCGCCTC
The DNA here is from genome assembly GCA_024244705.1 of Alphaproteobacteria bacterium. Taxonomy (NCBI): domain Bacteria; kingdom Pseudomonadati; phylum Pseudomonadota; class Alphaproteobacteria; species Alphaproteobacteria bacterium. Next base: position 61,167 of record JAAEOK010000073.1, on the reverse strand, counting down.
GGTGCGCAGCAAGACCTCGCTGTCGGTGCTCAATATCGGCCAGGGGCTGATCATATCGATCGGCCTGATCGTGGTCATGCTGATGGCGGCGAATGGGGTCAAGAACGGGTCGATGACCGTGGGCGATTTCGTCCTCGTCAACACCTACCTCATCCAGCTCTACCTGCCGCTCAATTTCCTCGGTTTCGTCTATCGCGAAATCAAGCAATCCCTGGCCGACATGGAGGCGATGTTCGACCTGCTCGATGTCGGCCGCGAGGTCGAGGACAAGCCGGACGCCGCGCCGTTGCAACGCGGCGGCAGCGAGCTCGAATTCGACCATGTCGATTTCGGCTACGATCCCCGCCGCGCGATCCTGCGCGACGTGTCCTTCACCGTGCCGGCCGGTCATACGGTGGCCATCGTCGGCCCGAGCGGTGCCGGAAAATCGACCATCTCGCGCATCCTGTTCCGCTTTTACGACATCGACGCCGGCCGGGTCCTGATCGACGGCCAGGACATCCGCGACATCACCCAGGACAGCCTGCGGGCGGCGATCGGCATCGTTCCCCAGGATACGGTGCTGTTCAACGACACCATCCACTACAACATCGCCTACGGCCGGCCCGAGGCGAGCCGCGCGGAGGTCGAGGCGGCGGCGCGGCTGGCACGCATCCACGATTTCGTCACCAGCCTGCCCGACGGCTACCAGAGCATGGTCGGGGAACGCGGGCTGAAGCTCTCCGGCGGCGAGAAGCAGCGCGTGGCGATCGCCCGCACCATCCTCAAACAGCCCGAAATACTGCTCTTCGACGAGGCCACCTCGGCGCTCGACACCCACACCGAGAAGGAGATCCAGGCCAGCCTGAAAGAAGTCTCGGCGGACCGCACGACGCTGGTCATCGCCCACCGCCTGTCGACGGTCGTCGATGCCGACGAGATCATCGTTCTCGACAAGGGCCGCATCTGCGAGCGTGGCCGCCATGCGGAGTTGTTGGCGGCGGGCGGCCCCTATGCGGCGATGTGGCGGCGCCAGCAGGAGGGCAAGGACGAAGCCAGTGGAGCCGCGGTACCGGAGCCGGCATGAGGCGAAGCGCGGAGTTGGCCGATCCCACGGTTTCCGTCTATATGGGACCGTGACCCGGGGAGTGGTGGCGTTGGTTTTTTTTGGCCCGGCGACCGAATTGTTCCGCGACCCGTCAGGCGATGAGAGTGGCCATTAACAAGACCCAATCCTTGTCGATCGCGGATGCCTACCGGTTGGGCGTAACTCTTCATCGCCAAGGCAAATTGGGGCAGGCCGAGAATCTTTGCCGCCAGATCGTCGAGGCCAAGCCGGATCATGCCGACGCGCTTCACTTACTCGGTGTGATCAGCACCCAACGCGACCGGCTTCCGGAGGCGGTCGAACAGCTGAACGTGGTGTTGGCCATGGCACCCGATCATGCAGACGCCCACGGCAGTTTGGCCAACGTGCTGCAGATGCTGGATCGCCCCGGTGAGGCCATCGAGAGCTACCGCAGGGCGCTGGCATTGGCGCCCGACAACGCGGACATTCACTACAATCTGGGCAGTACGCTACAGGCCTGGACCCGCCATGAGGAAGCGATCGCCAGCTTCCGGCAAGCGATAGCGATCAGGCCGGATTTTGCCGAGGCGCACCACAATCATGCCCACTCCTTGCTGGCGATGGGCGATTTCGCTGCCGGCTGGGCCGAGTACGAATGGCGCTGGCGGGTGCCCGACCTGCCGACCCACAAGCCGGGTTTCACGGTGCCGCAATGGGACGGTGGGCCACTCGGCGAGCGGACCATATTGCTGCATGCGGAACAGGGCATCGGCGACGCCATCCAGTTCTGCCGCTATGTCCCGCTTATCGCCCGCGCCCATCCCAAGGCCAGGATCGTGCTCGCGCTTTACGGGCGCTTGATCGATATCGCCCGCGCGTCGTTCGGCGACGCAATCGAATTCCTCCCCTATCGCGACCTGGCCGAAGGCCAATTGCCGCCCTTCGATGTCCAGGCACCGTTGATGAGCCTGCCCCGCATTCTGGGCACCACCCCGCACACGGTGCCGTCGGAGACTCCTTATCTGCGGCCGGTGGCTCCGTCGCCAAGGCCGACCGACGACCGGCTCGTGGTCGGACTCTCGTGGTACACCAACAACGCGCGGACCGGTGCGCGGCGACGCATACCGCTGACCGACTTTTCGCCGCTTGGGGCGGTGCCGGACGTGCATTTCGTGTCCTTGCAATACGGCGACACCGCGGTCGAACGACGGGCGGCGGTCGATGTCGGCCTGGTCGTCGAGGCCGAAGCGGGGCTCGACTTCATGACCGATCTGACCGCCTTCGCCGGCTGTGTCGCCGCCTGCGACCTGGTGATCTCGATCGACAATTCGACCGTCCATATGGCCGGGGCCCTGGGCCGGCCGGTCTGGACATTGCTGCCGGCGGCGGCCGACTGGCGGTGGATGCTGGACCGTGACGACACGCCTTGGTACCCGACGATGCGCCTGTTTCGGCAGTCGCGCGCGGGCGACTGGGGCGACGTCATTCACCGTGTGCGCGACGCGCTGGCCGGTGCCGCGGCGCTGCATGTCGAAACCCGTCGCGCCCGCCCGCATGATTCGACGATTTGAACGAACTCGGCGGTAAATTACTGCACCCGAACCGCCGGGTTCGCGTATCGGAGCGAACGGTGTGCCAAGGGGCCGATGGCGCGGGGCACCCGTTTCCCGGCGACGGAATTCGCGCTAGGCTGATGCGATGGTGCCGGTACTGACCCATATCGCCCTTCACGTCCGCGACCTCGAGGCCTGCGTCGATTTCTACCGGACATTCTGCGGCATGACGATCGTCCACGAACGCGCCGACGCGGCGGGCCGCATCGCGTGGCTCGCCGAGCCGGGGAAAGAGAGAGATTTCATCTTCGTCGTGCTGCCGGGCGGCCCCGGACGGGACCAACCCGACAGCAATTTCAGCCATTTCGGCTTCGCCCTCGACAGCCGCGCCGCGATCGACGACATCGCCGCGCGCGCGGCGGCGGCCGGCTGCCTGGTTTGGCCGCCACGGGAGGAGCCTTATCCGGTCGGCTATTATTGCGGCGTCCGCGACCCCGACGGAAACTTCGTCGAATTTAGTTATGGTCAGCCGCTCGGCCCCGGGGCCGAGGAGGACAAGCGATGAATTTCGGGTGCCTGCCGGCATGGCTGATGCTGGTGGCATCGTTTACCGCTTGGAGCTTCGACATCGGCGCCGAGACGTCGACCGGCGTGGTCACCGGCAAGTTGCTGGTGGCCACCGAACGGATGCCCGATCCGCGCTTCGCCGAGACCGTGATCTACATGGTCCAACATGGCCCCGAAGGCGCCATCGGGGTCGTCCTCAACCGGCCGATTCAGGTCGTGCCGGTCGCCGAAATCTTGCGCGGCTTCGGCGATGAGGATGTATCGGCCAGCGGCAGTATTCGACTTCTCGCCGGCGGTCCGGTCCACGCCAATGCCGGTTATGTGCTCCACTCGGCGGACTACGCTGCCGAACACACGCTGGTCGTCGATGGCGATATTGCCTTTACCGTGGGGGTCCAGGCGCTGCGTGACAAGGTCGCCGGCAAGGGTCCGGCCCGGGCACTGTTGTTCCTGGGTATGTCGAGCTGGGCGCCGGGACAGCTCGAAGCCGAACTCGGAACGCCGGGGTGGGTGATCGTGCCGGCCGACCCCGAATTCGTCTTCGACGACGATCTTGGCAGCAAGTGGCAGCGGGCGATGGACCGGTTCGGCGTTGAGCTTTGAACCTCCGAGCGGCTCTCGCCAGTTGACGGTCTGCCCAGTATAGTCGTGCCTCCGAAAGCCATCGAACCGGTCTCTCCTTTGACAGCATCTCCCGATATTGCGGCATTGGCGGATAGCGTGACGTCGGGCGATCGACGGGCGTTGGCACGCGCGATCACGCGCGCCGAGTCGACACGTCCCGATCACCGTGCGGAGGTCGCCGCTCTGCTCGAGATGCTGCTGCCGAAGACCGGCAACTCGGTCCGGCTCGGTATCACCGGCGTGCCTGGGGTCGGCAAATCGACCTTTATCGAGGTCTTCGGCAAGTACCTGATCGATCGCGGACACCGGGTAGCGGTGCTGGCCGTCGACCCGTCATCCAAACTGAGCGGCGGGTCGATCCTTGGCGACAAGACCCGGATGGAGGATCTGGCGCGCGACCCGGCGGCTTTCATTCGGCCGTCGCCGACCGGTCGCACGCTTGGCGGCGTCGCTCGGCGCACCCGCGAAGCGATGTTGATTTGCGAGGCCGCCGGCTTCGATATCGTAATCGTCGAGACCGTTGGTGTCGGTCAATCGGAGACCACGGTCGCCGACATGGTCGACCTTTTCATGCTGCTGCTGTTGCCTGGCGGTGGCGACGACCTGCAGGGCCTCAAGAAGGGTATCGTCGAAATCGCCGATCTGCTGGTCGTCAACAAGGCGGACGGCGATCTGGTCAAGACCGCGGGCCGGACGGTCGCCGACTATCGCAGCGCCCTCCACCTTCTGCGGCCGATGAGTCAGGGCTGGTCGCCGCCGGTGCTGGCGTGCTCGGCCCGCGAGGGCAGCGGTATCGACGCGATTTGGGAGGCGATCGGGGCCTACCGCGAGGCCTTCGGTCCCGACGGGATCGCGGCGCGGCGCGCGGGCCAAGCCAAGGCATGGATGTGGAACGAGATCTCCGAGACCCTTGTCGAGGCGTTTCGCGCCGACGCCGATGTCGCGGCGCGGGTGGTCGAGCTCGAAGCAGAGGCGGCGGCGGGACGGGTAACCGCCGGCCGCGCCGCGCAGGAGCTGCTGGCATTGTTCCTCGACCGCCAATCGGGGTGAGAAATGCGGGCTTTGGCCTTGACGGCGGCTACCCTGGTGGCCTACATAACCGGCCGCGGGCCGCCCGGACTCAGTTCGGCTGACGGCCCCTGTTTTTCGAGAGGATGGGACAATGGCACGACGCTGCCAGATTACCGGTAAGGGCGTTCAGTCCGGAAACAACGTCAGCCATGCGCACAACAAGACGCGCCGTCGGTTTTTGCCGAATCTGCAGACGGCTTCGATGATCAGCGAGGCGCTCGGCGAAGTCGTGAGCTTGCGCCTGAGCGCGCATGCCATCCGCACGATCGATCACAAAGGTGGGCTCGATGTCTACCTGCTCGGGATGCCGAACACCAAGCTTCCGGACGACGCGCGGCGCCTTAAGCGCCGGATCGAGAAAGCCAAGGCGCGGGCCGAGGCGGCCGGCTAATTCGTTTCCAACCGGCGGCCCGTTGTGAGGGCGGCCGGATTTTCGTTCACCGTCAAAGTTCTTCCCATAACGCGATCATGCGGGCCCGTTCGGCCTCGTCCGGCAACCGGCCAAAACCGGCGCCGGTATTGTCGCGCATGTGTTTCGCCTTGCTGGTGCCCGGAATGACGCAGGTGGCGCCCGGATGGCCGAGAATGAATTTGAGGAAGAATTGGCCCCACGACGCGCAATCGAAATCGGCCGCCCACGCCGGTAGCGGCCGGCCCTTGACCCGGCCAAAGACGGCGCCCCGCTCGTAGGGCCGATTGATCAGGGTGGCGACCCCGTGCGCGCGGCACGCCGGCAGCAGCCGTTCTTCCGCCGCGCGGACACTGATCGAATAGGCGCATTGCACGAAATCGAGCGGTTCGGTTTCGACGATCCGGGTGAGCTCGTCGAGCGCCGAGCTGGTGTAGTGGGTAATGCCGAGATATCGGATCAGGCCTTCGTCCTTCCATCGGCGCAGGGTCTTCAAGTGAGTGTGCATGTCGACGAGGTTGTGGACCTGTATGAGGTCGAGCGGCCGCTTGTGCAGCAGGTCGAACGACTCGTTCATCTGCGCGATTCCGTCGGCGCCGCCACGGGTCCAAACCTTGGTCGCGATGAACGGCAGCTCGACGTCATCGAGTTCGACCAGAAGCTCGCCCACGACGCGCTCCGAATTGCCATACATCGGCGAGGTGTCGATGACCCGCCCGCCGGACGCGAACAGGACCTCCAGTACCTCGCGCCGCGGCGCACGCTCGGCTTCGCTGGTGCCGATATTGAAGACACGCGACGTTCCCAGGCCGACCACCGGCAGAGGTTCTTCGCTTTTCGGGATCGACTTGGTCCGCATCGGTTCCCGGGCGGTTGCCCGGAACACGCCGGGACCGGTTGCGGCCGCGAAACCGCCGGCGACGGCGAGTTTCAGAAATTCGGCTCGGCTCAGGTTTGGCATCGGCAGTCTCCGTCAGGCTGAAGCGGGGAGGTCGACGATTTCGGCGCGGCGGTCCTGTTCGCGGCCGAGCCGGTGGCTGACGACGAGCCAGAGCGCGGCGAGCGGAACCGTCACGGCGGCAATCCACGACAGGCTGAGGCCGAGATTCGACGACAACGCCTTGAACAGCCAGCCGCTCAGGGCATCGCCCCCGCGATAGACCAGCGTGTCGATCGCGTTCTTCGCCTTGTACTTCAGCTCTGGGCTGACGACCGTGAACAAGACCTCCCGCGCTGGCCTGGATACGGCGAAATTACCGGCCCGACGCAGGCCCTGGATGACGACGATCGCGGTGAGGGTCGGGGCCACGGCGAGGACGGCGAGGCCGATCATGGACAGCACGGGCAAGAACGCGAGCAGCCATCCGACCCCGAATCGTTTCATCAAGCGCCCCGTCGCGGTCAGTTGAATGGCCAGCGTAAGCACCGCGACGAGCAGATCGATGACGGCGAACACCTGGGTCCGCCGACCCGGATCGTCGAACGCATCGGCGACGATGTTGGCCTGTTGGAAGTACAGAAATGTCGAGGTCGTCGTATAGAACACGATATAGAGGCAAATACCCTGGAGATAGCGAGATCCCGCGATTTCGGTCACCCCCGCCCATATGCTTCCGCCGAGGGGCGCCGATCGGCCGGATGACGTGGCGCCCCGGGGTTGCGGCAGCACACGGAGCAGCCCGGCGATACAAAGCACCGCCGCTTGCAGCAGCACCGCCGAGATCAGCAGCAAATTCGTCGGCCCGAGCGGCACCGCCAGCCCGGCGGTCAGGCTCGGCCCGAGCAACGCCCCGGCCGAACCGCCGGCGGCGATGAAGCCGAACAGCCGCCGTCCCTGGGCGTTATCGAACAGGTCGGCCATGAAGCTCCAGAACACGGAGACGACGAACAGGTTGAATACGCTGACCCAAATGAAGAAGAACCTTGCGGTCCAGGCCCGCACCGCCACGTCGTCGACGAGCGCGAGAACGGCGAAGAAGACGAGCAGGTTGAGGGTGAAGAAGTGATAGACCCACGGCACGAAGCGGCGGCGCGGAAAGCGTTTGACGACGGCACCGAAGACGGGCACCGCGGCCAGCATCGCAATGAAGGTGCCGGTGAACAGCCACTGCAGGTTCTCGACCCCGGCCTGGACCCCCATCTCGTCGCGGATCGGACGCAGGACGTAATAGGCGGCCAGCAAAGCAAAGAAATAGAAGAAGCTGAGGAAGAGAGCGGCGATTTCCCCGTCGCGGACGTCGACCGCGCGGCGGAGGAGAGCGGAGGATGGGGCCGAAAGATTCATTCGGCCGCGGCGCCGCCATCGGGGTCGATCGCGAACATCAACAACAGCGTTTGCTGCAATGGATTGAAATTGTCATCCGAGATGAGAAACAGGCGCGTCTCACCGGAACCCGTCCGGTGGACTGCGATGCCTTCGAAATTATCGATCGGCAGTGGGTCCCGGAGTTCCGCCACGATAGCGGAATCGACGACCGCGCCGGCGACCAAATCGGCGGGCGCGATTCGTCTGATGCGGGTGTCCTGGCCGTCGAGGATGCTGAAATACCGTTCGACCACGATGATGTCGCCATTGGCCAACGCGGCGGCACCGGTCGGCCGGAACTTGTCGTGGCGCTGGTAAAAGAACATCGACCATGCTCCCGGCTCGCCGAACCAGCCGGCAACGGTCTCGGGTCCGGTCTCAAGCCCTTCGGAAAGCATGAGATAACCGCCGTCAGGCAATGCGGTCAGCGCCTCGATGCCGCCATTCGGGGGCGCGAACGCCATTTCCGCCGGGGCCGCGGTTCGCCGTGGCGGCGAGTCGCCGTCATAGAACATCAGGCGGTGATCGTGCTCGAAGGCGACCACCAGGGCATCGTCGCGCGACACCGTCAGCGCTTCCGCATCGGCGCCTTGCTTGATCCCGGGGAGGTCTTTCCCGTTCTCCCTGATAAGCGGCTCGAGGGTAACCTCGCCGAGCCCGGCCAGATTTCCGTCGCTGTCGAGAACGGGTGTCATGGTCAGCAGGTAACCGGTGTCGCTGACGGCGAAGAGGCGACCGCCGTCGGGAGTGACGGCGAGACCGGACAGGCCGCCGAATCGGGAATCGTCCGAATCGAGAACGAGTCCGCCGCGGTAGGCCAGACCGTCGATCTGGGCGACCTCGGGATAGCCCGCCAACAGGGGGATCGGTTCGGCGTCGACGGATATCGGTTCGGCAAGCGTCGGTGGCGCTGCGATCCAAACGACACCGGCCAACAACAATGGGCGGTAAATCGAACCCCGGTTTCGCATCCGCTGAAATTCACCCGATTGTGAAGTCGGTTTGCACAGGACACCGCATATTGTCACGGTTGTGGAGACGAGGCTGCGGTAAAATCCGGTTCAAATTGTGACGACCACGGGAGCGAGACATGACAGCAAATGCGGATATCGGACGGCGTACGGTGATCAAGAGCCTCGCGGGTGCACCGGTGGCCGGATTGTCGCTGGCCGCGGTCCTCGCCGACCCGCTGATTGCGCGTGCCGTCGCGGCCGGCCTGACGACGGTTTCGACAACCACCAAGGGCGGACGCGCGGTCAACGCGGCCCTGGCGCTCCCTGCCGAGACCCCGGCGCCGGCGGTTCTCCTGGTCCATGAATGGTGGGGCCTCAACGACCAGATCAAATCGGTGGCCGCCGAGCTGGCCAAGGAAGGGTATGTCGCGCTCGCCGTCGACTTCTACGGCGGCCGCGTCGCCGACACGCCCGACGCGGCCAGGGCGCTGATGTCGAATGTCGATGGTGCCGCCGCTGTCGAGACTGCGGTCGCCTGGATAGATTGGCTCAAGTCGAACGACCAGACCAATGGTAAGATCGCGACCATCGGCTGGTGTTTCGGTGGCGGATGGTCGCTCAACGCGTCGCTGTCGGCACCGGTCGATGCGACCGTCATCTACTATGGCAGCGTCGGGCCCGAATTCGGCGGCATCGACCGCACGCCGCAATCCCTCGCCAAGCTGGCAGGCCCTGTACTCGGCCATTACGCGGACAGGGACGGTTGGATCACCAAGGATATGGTCGCCGGCTTCGAGGCCGCGATGGCCGAGGCCGGCAAGAGTAATGCGAGCTATTGGTATCAGGCCAACCACGCCTTCGCGAACCCGACCCAGGCGCCCTATGACGAAGCCGATGCCGCTCTGGCGTGGACGCGGACGCTCGATTTCTTGAAGGAGAATCTGCGCGGATAGGGCGCCGCTATGCCGCCCCGCGGCGTCGCCATTGATCGCCGGGCTGTTCGCCGTCTTCGTCGAACAGCTCGGTCAATTTTTCCAGCATCGTGCCCCCGAGCTGCTCGGCGTCGACGATGGTCACCGCGCGCTGGTAGTAACGCGTGACGTCGTGGCCGATGCCGATGGCAATAAGCTCGACCGGCGAGCGCCGCTCGATCCAGCCGATCGCCTCGCGCAGGTGCCTCTCGAGATAGTTGCCGGGATTGACCGAAAGGGTCGAATCGTCAACCGGAGCGCCATCGGATATGACCATCAGGACGCGGCGCTGCTCGGGTCGAGCCAGTAACCGCTCGTGGGCCCACAGCAGGGCCTCGCCGTCGATGTTCTCCTTGAGAATGCCCTCGCGCAGCATCAAGCCGAGGCTCTTGCGTGCACGGCGCCACGGCGCGTCGGCCGATTTGTAGACGATATGGCGCAGGTCGTTGAGTCGGCCGGGGTTGCTGGGTTTGCCGGCGGACAGCCATTTTTCGCGCGCCCGTCCGCCCTTCCAGGCCCGCGTCGTGAAGCCCAGGATCTCGACCTTCACTCCACAGCGTTCCAGCGTGCGGGCGAGGATGTCGGCGCTCATCGCCGCCACCGAAATCGGCCGGCCGCGCATGGAGCCCGAATTGTCGATCAGCAGCGACACCACGGTGTCGCGGAATTCGGTCTCCTTTTCCTGCTTGTAGGACAGCGGTTCGACCGGGTTGACGACGACCCGGGCCAGGCGCGCGCTGTCGAGCAGGCCTTCCTCGAGATCGAACCGCCACGACCGCGACTGCTTGGCCAGGAGACGGCGCTGGAGCCGATTGGCAAGGCGGCTGATCACGCCTTGAAGATGCGACAGCTGCTGGTCGAGGTGATGGCGCAACCGCGTCAGCTCGTCGGGGTCGCAGAGGTCTCCCGCTGCCACGAACTCGTCGAACTCGGTGGTGAAGGCGCGGTACGGAATGTGATCGGGGTCGTTCCAGCGGGACTCATCCGGCCGCAGGCCGCGGCCGGGCTGAGGGTCATCCTCGGTGCCGCTGCCCGGCATGAGCTCTGATTCGGCATCCTCACCGGCACCATCCGGGTTGTCCTCCGATCCGTTCTGATCGGCCTCCGACGCGCTGACAACCTGACCGTTCTCGCCGTCGCTGTCGCCTTCTTCGCCTTCGCTCGCGGCCTGCAGTTCGTCTTCGTTTTGGCCGTCGGAATCGTCGGGCTCCTCGGACAAAGGCTGGTCGTCCGGCAGGTCGAGATCGGCGATCAATTCGCGCACGATATCGGCGAAACCTTCCTGGTCCTCGATCCGGCGGTTCAATTTCTCCATATCCTTGCCGGCGCGGGCCTCGACGATGGGCCGCCACATGTCGACCACCTTGCGGACCTGGGGCGGCGGCGAGCTGCCGGTCATCGCCTCGCGGGCAAGCAAGCCCAGGACTTCGGGAAGCTGGCTGTCCTGCTGTTCGGCGACGGCGTCGTAGCCCTCCGCGCACAATCGACGCTGCAGCGCGGCCGACAGGTTTTCCGAAACGCCGGCCATGCGCCGGGCGCCCAATGCCTCGCAGCGCGCTCGCTCGATCGAATCGTGGATGCGGCGGCCCATCTGGCCGCGCGGCGCGACCCTGGAATGCACCTTGGCATCGTGAAAACGCATGTGGAGCGCGGTCGCATCCGCTTCGCCGCGGACGCAGGCGACCTCTTCGTGCGGCAGATCGCGGGGCGGCAGCGGCAGATGGATCTCTGCGCCGTGGCCGCCCACCGCCTCGGCGGTGAAGGTCACATTGATGTCGTCGCGATGGGCAATCGCGCGCATCGTCGCCGCGGTGGTCCTGCGGAAGGCCTCGACCGGGTTTTCGTTCTCGGACATGGCGCTCTAGACGAGCTGAGCCTTGACCCCGGTCTCCGGCAGCTCGGTGCCGAAGCAGCGCTGGTAGTACTCGGCCACCGTCGGACGCTCCAGCTCGTCGCACTTGTTCAGGAATGTCACCCGGAACGCGAAGGCGATGTCATTGAATACGGTGGCGTTCTCGGCCCAGGTGATGACCGTGCGCGGCGACATGACGGTCGAGATGTCGCCATTGACGAATCCCGAGCGGGTAAGGTCGGCAAGCGCGACCATGGCGCTGATCGTCTGGCGCCCGTCGTCGGTGTCGTAGGCCGGGACCTTCGACAGCACGATCCGTTGCTCGTCCTCGTGCGGTAGGTAGTTGAGCGTGGCGACGATATTCCAGCGATCCATCTGGCCCTGATTGATCTGCTGGGTTCCGTGATAGAGGCCGGTCGTGTCGCCCAGTCCAACCGTGTTGGCGGTGGCGAACAAGCGGAACGCGGGGTGGGGATGGATGACCTTGTTTTGGTCGAGCAGGGTCATCTTGCCCTCGACCTCGAGAACGCGCTGGATGACGAACATCACGTCGGGGCGGCCGGCGTCGTATTCGTCAAAGACCAGCGCGGTCGGATGCTGCAGCGCCCACGGCAACAGGCCCTGCTTGAATTCGGTGACCTGCACGCCGTCCCTGACCACGATCGCGTCCCTGCCGATCAGGTCGATGCGGCTGATATGGCTGTCGAGGTTGATCCGGATACAGGGCCAGTTGATCCGCGCCGCCACCTGTTCGATATGGGTCGACTTGCCGGTGCCGTGATAGCCGGCGATCAGAACGCGGCGGTTGTAGGCGAAGCCGGCCAAGATGGCCAAGGTGGTGTCGTGGTCGAAACAATAGGCGTCGTCGATCGGCGGAACGAGCTCGGCGGCTTGGCTGAACGCCGGAACTTCCATATCGCTGTCGAGGCCGAATGTTTGGCGCACCGAAACCTTGATGTCGGGAATCGACTCGGCGGGCATCGGATCGGATGTCGTTGCTGTCTGGGGCATGAGCTTGCTTTGGTCGCGCTGGTTTACGGATGCGCCGGCCGCTAACGGGCGAGCGCGCTGTTTCTTAACGTGGCATAGGCCTGGTTGACGAGCTTTAATTTCTCCTCGGCCGCCTTGTCGCCGCCGTTGGCGTCGGGGTGCAGCCGCTTCACCAGTTCCAGATACCGAGCCTTGATATGGTCCGGGTTGGCCGGTCCGTCCAGGTCCAAAAGGCTCAATGCACGCTGTTCGGCCGATTTAATGACGGTTTTCTCGTGCCTGCACCGTGTTCCCGGCGTTTCACCGCTCTCATCGAACAGCCCGAAGACATCGGCGAAGGCGTCGCCGGTGGGACCATGCAACCCGGCGCCGCGTCCGCCCAGCGGCCAGGTCGGTCGCCGCCATTGCAAGTCCTGCTGGAGGTGCCACTCGATCTCTTCCGGCGTCATGCCCTTGTAGTAGTCCCAGGCCCGGTTGTAGTCGCGCACGTGGTCGAGGCAAAACCAATAAAAGTCGTCGAGCCGCTGGCGCGATTGCGGCGCCCGGTGTTCGGCGATCGCGGAGCATCCGGGCGCGTCGCAAATCCTGCCTTCCGGTTTTGGCAGGTCCAGCGGTGCCTTCAGGCTTTCTTCGCGGGCGCGTCGCATGGATTTAGTATGGGCAGTCGTCAGAAGCGTGGCAAGGAAAGGTCGGTCTTGACAATCGTCCCTTTAAGCCTCGTTCATAGGGTGTTTCCAGTTACTTAACGGATGCCATACGCGTCGGCGGCGTACCCTCGAGGGAGAGAAGGATCGGCGGAATGAGCGTGGCCCGGATCATCGAAAACAAGCTGAACGCCGAATTCAATCCGGTATCGCTCCGCGTCATCGACGAAAGCCATCTCCATGCCGGTCACGCCGGCGCACGCCCGGAAGGTGAGACACATTTCCGCGTCGAGATGACGGCCCAGGCGTTTGCCGGCCGTTCGCGGATCGAACGCCACCGCTTGGTCCATGATGCGTTGAGTGCGGAACTTAAGGGTCCGGTTCACGCCCTGGCCCTGTCCCTCACGGCACCGGGCGAGTAAGGACGGCTCAATCTAAGCGAGACCTTTGGCTTCGATTTCCTGCTTGCGCTTGGCGACGAAAGCATCGATCGCCTCGATGCGCTCGGGCTCCAGCGTGGGTTCCTCGTAGGCCGCCAGGAGTTGCTTGTAAGTTTCGTGCGCGCGCTGGGTGGCGTCGGGCGAGCCGGCTTCCTCCCAGCTCTCGAAGTTGCGCCAGTCGGATAGGATCGGCGCATAGAACGCACGGTCGTAGCGCTCCAGCGTATGACCGACGCCGAAGAAATGGCCGCCGGGAGGCACCTCCTCGATCGCCTTGAGGCCAAGTTCGTCGTCGTCGAATTTCAACGGCTCCAGGGCGGCCGCCATCATTTGCACCATCTCGGCGTCGAGCACCATTTTCTCGAACGAGGCGGTCAATCCGCCTTCGAGCCAGCCCAGTCCGTGCCATACGATGTTGGCATGGCCGAGGACGACCGCCCACAGCGACATCAGCGATTCATAGGTCGCCTGGGCGTCGACCGCGTTGGAGGCGTTGACGTTGCTCGACCGGTAAGGCAGGCCGAGATGGCGGGCGAGCTGGCCGCCGGCGATAACCGCGCGCACATATTCCGGCGAGCCGAAAACCGGCGCCCCCGACTTCATGTCCACGTTCGAGGTGAACCCGCCATAGACCATCGCCGCGCCGGGGCGGACCATCTGGACATAGGCGAGTATGCCCATCGCCTCGGCATGCTGCTGCACCAGGCTGCCCGCGAGGGTGACCGGGCTCATCGCGCCCGACAGCGTGAACGGGGTGATCATCACCGGTTGGCCGGCCTCGACCAGACCCATCAGGCCGCCGATCATCTCGGCATCGACCCGCCGCGGCGAGTTGGTGTTGATGTTGGCGACGATGCCTGGCCGGTCGAACGCCTCTCGCACGGTCAGCCCGCGCGCGAGGCGGTTGATCTCGACCGCATCGAGGACGCGGCGACGGCCGATGGCGCGCGCGCCCCAGCATTTATCCGTAAGCGTCGCGAAGCTTCGAGACACGTCAAGATGGCGGCTCTCGGCCGGCAGCTCCTGGGCCTCGACCGAGGGTGATGCGAGCATCGTGACGGCGTTCAATTGATGAGCGAGCTTGATCAGGTTGGTCTGGTCCTGGAAATTACCCGGCCGTCGGCCACCGGCGAGATCCGAGGCGTTTGGAGGCCCGGAGACGGTGGTGAAATTGATCCATTCACCGCCGACTACGATGTCGCGTTCGGGGTTGCGGGCGTGGAGCGCGATCTGCGCGGGCGCACGGCCGATCAAATCCTCGACCAGCCCGCGGGAGAAGCGCACCATGGTTCCCGCGTCGGCCGGGCTCAGATCACAGCCGGCATCGCGGAAGATCGGCAGCGCCTCTTCGCTCAGAACCTCGAGACCAAGCTCCTCGAGAATGGCAAGAGCACGGTCGTGGATGAGTTCGACCTGTTCCCGGCTCAGAACCTCAAGCGGCGGATAAGGAACCCGAATGCGGCGCCACGGCGCCTGGACAACGCCGGTTGCGCGCGGCCGGCGGCGTTCTCTACGCGACATCGCGGATCCCTTTTTCTGTGCCTAACCGCGTCGCCGCCACTCCACCACTGAATCGGATAGATGTCGACACTTTCGAAATGCCCAACCGGAGCGCGCGGTGGCCTCAGACTTTAGCGGTATGGATGAATTGATTTGCGGTGTGAGAATCGTCACTGCGTGCGGGGTTTATCTGCCGTTGCATAGGAACGTCGCAGGCACCTCCCTGTCTGGGTCATATCCTTGGCCCCGCTTCGGCGGGGCCATTTTTCAGGAACCGTCTTGTGTCCGCCGTGGAATGGGCGAGGATACCTTGGATGGCAGCGTTTTGCCCGCATAGGTGTCACCCAAAAGCCGCCGTGTTGCCGCGTGCACGTTCAGCCATAGCCGATTTCGACTGCTGTCACCTTTCGCTTGCAACTCATCCGCCCGCCTGGCCGCCTCCCGCGGCGCCGCGGTGCCGTAATTCCGGATCAGGAAATTCGCCAGGCGATAGACCCTTAAATCATCCATCCGTGTTTCTCCTCAGCCACAGGTAGAGCGTCCACGGATTCCCGCAACAGGTCTGTGGGATTCACCACAGGTACCGGCGGAGCCTAGGCCCCGCCCAACGCCACGACCGATCGGCACCGTCCGGTCGCGCATTTCAGTTTGGTACCCAGCCATCACGTCCACCTTGTTAAACTATAGGGCTCCCGATCGGTCCGGTTGGTGACAATAATCGGGCACGAACCGACTGCGGGACGCCGCGGACGGGCGCCGGCGGCCCATTTCCATGCGATTCATGCAACTTCGCACGCGAAGCCATAGGGCGACGGGACATCGCAAAGTAGGTGCAGGGTGAGACGTGATCGTGTCGACAATATGGCCTCGGGTTTCGCATCGGCGGCGGCCGGACGAGCCCACGGCTTGCAATATCGGGTCTGGGAAGGTTTCGCGGCGCGGTTCGGCTCAGCTGATGGCGAATGGCGGCAGAATCACCAGCCGATCATCGATCGCCATGGCGCCGAATTGTCCGTGGCGATGGACCAATTCACCGGTCATCGCGCCGATGAATGCCTTCAACTCCCAGTGTAGAACTCCGGCCAGTGCTGCTTGACAACCGGGCCGTCGCTCGCCAGAGCGTGACAGGTGTCGAGGTGCCCGGGTTTGGTCCGGTTGGGATTTGCCCGCTCCTTCCGATCGCGGGCCGGGAAGATCGTCTGGTAGGTGGTCGTCGCGATGGGGCCCAAGAGCTCGACCAGGTGGGTACAACCCTGGGTGCCGCCGAGCCGCCTGCGCACCTCACCCATCCAGCCCGGGCCAATGCGGAGCCCGATCAGTTTTCGGAATGCCGGCGTAATCGCCGGGCAAGTCGGGAACGGGTGGTCGTCGGTGGCCGCTTCGGCGTCGATGATCTGCAAATCGTCATCGACGGTGACGCGAATCCACATGTCGTGGACCGCATCGCCGGCGCGCAGGATGCCACGGTGCTCGTTGCGGAAATCGTATGCCTTGACGTCCCTGACGCGGCCCTCGATATCCCACAATCCGTCGGCGCGGTGGTAGCCGTGGCAGTCGACGGTCCGGTGGTGCATCGGCTCGCGGTCGACGGACTCGGAAAGCGGCATGGCGTCCTCGTGTCTCAACAACGGTAGCGGCGAATATAGGCGCGGGCATGGCCCCGTCAACCGGTGCCGGCGGCCTCCGTGTCGCCGTCGTCGGGGGGCGGGGGGTGGATTCGAATGAGCGTTATCTGGTTGCGCTGGCGGCGCTGCACGTCGAACTGGAAGCCGAAGAAGCTGAACTTTTGCCCCACCGTCGGAATGACCCGCGCCTCGTGCATGACCAGCCCGGCGATTGTCGATGCCTCCTCGTCCGGCAGCGACCATTCGAATTCCCGGTTCAGATCGCGGATGGTGACATCGCCGTTGACGATCAGCGTGCCGTCCGGCTGCGGCCGCACGCCCGGCAGCTCGACATCGTGCTCATCGGTAATCTCGCCAACGATCTCCTCGAGAATGTCCTCCAGGGTGACGATGCCGAGGAGTGCGCCATATTCGTCGACGACCAGGGCAAAGTGTTCCTGGCGTTCGCGAAACGCCTGCAGTTGGTGGAACAGGTCGGTCGTCTCGGGAACGAACCACGGCGTGGTCGCGATGCGTTCGATGTCGAGCTTGTCGACCGCGCCGTCCAAGGCCCGCACCTCGCGCAGCAGCGCCTTGGCGTGGAGGATGCCGAAAATGTTGTCGGGGTCGTCTCGCCACAGCGGAATACGCGTATAGGGGCTGGCCAGGACGTCGTCGAGGATCTGCGCCGGCGGCAGGTCGCCGTCGATGGTGACCACGCTCTTGCGGTGGGTCATGATCTCGCCGACTTCTACGTCGTTGAGGTCGAGCACGCTGCGCAGCATCTTGCGTTCGTGCGCGATCTCCACCCCAGCGCCTTCGTAGAGGTCTATCGCGCCACGCAATTCCTGCTCGCCATGTTCGGGGTCGAGATGGGTGTCGTAGCCGACGCCGAAGGCGCGGAAGGTAAGGCTGACGATGGACTGAATGGACATCGTGATCGGGCCGAGGACGGAAACGAAGGGGCGCAGCACCGGGCCCACCCGCAACGCCATGGTGTCGGCGTGGTGGATGGCATAGCTCTTCGGCAGCACTTCGGCGAAGATCAGGATCAGCACCGTCATGACGATGGTGGCGTAGACGACGCCGGTGGCGCCGAACCAGGTCACCAAGACGCCGGTCGCCAACGCCGAGGCCATGATGTTGACAAGGTTGTTGCCAAGCAGGATGGCGCCGATCAGCAATTCCTTCCGCTCGCGCAATTGATTGACGGTATCGGCCCGCTGGTCGCCGTCGGCTGCCAGGCGGTGGAGCCGCGGCCGCGAGGCGGCGGTCAGCGCCGTCTCCGATGCGGAGAAGAAGGCGGAGAGGAACAGCAGCGCCAGGATGGCGCCGTAAATCAGATAAGTACCGGTCATGGTGCTATTTCGTTGGTTTGCTGTGGAATAGGAATCAGGCGGCGATGGCCTGCGCCAACACTTCCTCGACCTCGGCGAGGCTGACGTCGGGGGCGAGGAAGGCTTGGCCGATGCCGCGCGCGAGGACGAAGGTGACCCGGCCGCCGGCGACCTTCTTATCGGCACGCATGTGGTCGATCAGAGCCGCCGCACCGCCCCCGGCATGTTCGGCAGGGGTCGTCGGTAGGCCCATATCGGCGAGGTGGCGGCGCACCCGGGTGACATCCTCTGGCGGGCACAGGCCGCGCCGCGCCGAAAGCTCGAAGGCCAGGACCATGCCGATCGCCACCGCCTCGCCGTGCAGCAGAGCGCCGGAATAGCCGGCCCCGGCTTCGAGGGCGTGGGCGAAAGTATGGCCAAAGTTGAGCAGCGCACGCGGACCGGCCTCGCGCTCGTCCGCGGCGACGATCCGCGCCTTGGCACGGCAGCTGGTGGTGATCGCGTGACGCCGTGCGGTGGCGTCGCCGGCGGTAATCGAGGCGCCATGCTCGACCAGCCAATCGAAGAAGTCGGCATCGCCGATGAGGCCGTATTTCACCACCTCGGCATAGCCGGCGAGCAATTCGCGTTGCGGCAACGAGTCCAAGGTTTCGGTATCGGCCAAGACCAATCGGGGCTGGTAGAAGGTCCCGACCAGGTTCTTGCCGTGGGAAGTGTTGATGCCGGTCTTGCCGCCGACCGAGCTGTCGACCTGTGCCAACAGGGTGGTCGGAATTTGGACGAAGGGGAGGCCTCGCAGAGCGATGCTGGCGGCCAAACCGGTAAGATCGCCGATAACCCCGCCGCCCAGCGCGACCAGGGTCGTCGTGCGCTCGATCCGCCGCCCCAGCAAGGCATCGATGAGTTGTTCGAGATGAACGAAATCCTTTGTTCCCTCGCCCGCGGGCAGGACGATGCGCGCGTTGTCGATACCGGCGCCGGCAAGCGACGCGGCCAGCGCATCGCCGTAGAGACCGCCGACCGTTTCGTCGGTGACCACGATGGCCCGATCGGACACCAGGACGGGCTGCAGCAGCGGACCGGCACGCGCGATCAACCCGGCACCGACAACGATGTCGTAGCCGCGTGGGCCGAGATCGAGGGAAATGCGTTCGTCCGTGGTCATGCGGGTATCTCCGCGCGGGTCAGGTGGTTGCGGAGCGCTTCGAGGACACGCTGCAGTGTCGCCTCGGTCGGGCCGTCGACGCTGTCGACGGTGATATCCGCTTGGGCGTAGACCGGGTACCGCTCTTCCATCAGCCGGCTGAGGATGGCTCGCGAATCGCCGGTCTTGAGCAGCGGGCGGTTGTCGCGGCGCGAGGTCCGTTCCAGCAATACGTCGAGTTCGGCGCGCAGCCAAATCGAAATTCCCCGGTCGCGTATACGTTGCCGCGTTTCGTCATCCATGAACGCGCCGCCGCCGGTGGCGAGAACACAGACCGGCCCATCGAGGAGCCGGCTCAACACCCGCCGTTCGCCGTCGCGGAAGGCGGCCTCGCCGTGGAGATCGAATATATCCTCGATCGAACAACCGGCGGCCTTTTCGATTTCGGCGTCGGCGTCGATAAAGGCCAGCCCAAGCAGCTTGGCGAGGTTGCGCCCCATGCACGACTTGCCGGCGCCCATCAAGCCGACGAACACGATGGTCTTGGTCACTTCCGGGAGGTTATAAGGAGTCATTGGCCGTCAATCGGGGCCCGAATCGTTCCGTGTCCATCAGAATGGTTGTCGTCTGGCCAAAGCATCGTAGAATTGCCCTATTGCAACTCTATCACAATATCGGCACCCGGCCAGACCGCGTAAAGGGGGCGCGTGGTTCGAACGGGTTACCACGTTAAGGAACATCGATGAAGAAATTCGTTCTCGCGCTGATAATTCTCGCCGTTCTCTGCGTCGCCGGCGGCATCGTCTTCCTCGGCACCTGGGACTTGCCGGCGCCGACGAAGACGGTCGAAAAGACCATCCCGAACGATCGGTTCGACCGCTAGGATAACGGTTCCGGGTAATGAGGTGACCGCCGCCGCAAAGCCGACATTGCCGCCCTTGGCGGGCGCATTCCTCGAAATGGTCGTCGCCGAGCGCGGCGCATCGGCCAACACCGTGGACGCCTATCGCCGTGACCTGGAGGGGTTCATCGCCATCGCGACGGCGCGCGGGGTCGCGCTCGACGCCGCGGCCGACGATGACGTCCGCGCCTACCTGGACGCCCAGGCGGCGGCCGGAATGACGAGCCGGACCGTCGCCCGCCGCCTGTCGACGCTGCGCCAGTTTTACAAGTTCCTGTTTACCGAGGGCCTGCGCGCCGACAACCCGACCGCCGCCATCGACGCGCCGCGGCGCGCGCAACCGTTGCCAAAAATCCTCTCGATCGACGAAGTCGACCGCCTGTTGGCGGCGGCGCAGGCCCGCGAGGGAGCCGAGGGCGCGCGTCTAGTCGCCTTGCTGGAAACCCTCTACGCCACCGGCCTGCGGGTGTCCGAGCTGGTCGGCCTGCCGCTGGCCGCGGTCAGCCGGGATCAGCGGTTTCTCATCGTTCGCGGCAAAGGAGAGAAGGAGCGCGCGGTCCCGTTGAGCGACCCGGCGCGCGACGCGTTGGTCGCCTACCGGGCGGTCCGCCGGCGCCACCTCAAGGGCGGTGCCGAATCGAAATGGTTGTTCCCGTCGCGGGCGGCGAGCGGCCACCTGACCCGCCACCGCTTCGGCCAACTGCTCAAAGAACTCGCCGCCGCTGCTGGAATCGAGCCGCGGCGGGTATCGCCCCACGTCCTGCGGCATGCCTTCGCCACCCATTTGCTCGACCGCGGCGCCGACTTGCGCAGCGTCCAGGAGATGCTGGGGCATTCCGACATTTCCACCACTCAGATCTATACCCACGTCATCAGTGAACGGTTGAACGCCCTGGTCCGGGAGCACCACCCGCTGGCGCGGAAGCGCAAATAACGCCCCGGCCGCCTGCGGCGGGTTGACATCCGAGACGCCATCGGCTCTTTTCAGCGACCTTGTTTCTGAGGCGCCTGGACGAGCGCCGCCGCCGCCGCCAAGAGAGGGGTAAGCATGAGTTTTCACATCGTTTCCGCCGCCACGGCGCGACTCAACCGCAGCGAACTCGCGGTGCCGGGGAGCCGACCGGAGCTGTTCGAAAAGGCCGCGAAATCGGCTGTCGACGTCATCTTCCTCGACCTTGAGGACGCGGTCGCGCCGGATGACAAGGAAGCGGCGCGCAAGAACATCATCGAAGCGCTCAACGATATCGACTGGGGCGGCAAGGTGATGTCGGTGCGGATCAACGGGCTCGATACCCACTACATGTATCGCGATGTGGTCGACGTCATGGAGCAGGCCGGCGACAAGCTCGACCTGATCATGATCCCCAAGGCCGGTACGGCAAGCGACATCTATGCCGTCGACATGCTGGTCACCCAGATCGAGGACGCCAAGGGCCTCAAGAAACGCATCGGCTTCGAGATGATTATCGAAACCGCGCTCGGCATGATGAACGTCGATGAAATCGCGGCCGCCAGCCGGCGCAACGAATCGCTCCATTTCGGCGTCGCCGACTATGCCGCCTCGACCAAGGCCCGGACCACCAATATCGGCGGCCCCAATGCGCATTACGGCGTTCTCACCGATGCCGATGGCGATGCGCCGCGGGACTTTCATTGGGGCGACATGTGGCACTATGCCATCGCCCGGATGGTGGTCGCGGCGCGCGCCAACGGGCTGCGTCCGATCGATGGCCCGTTCGGCGATTTCTCGGACCCCGAAGGCTTCCGCGCCCAAGCGCATCGGGCGGCGGTCCTGGGCTGCGAGGGCAAATGGGCGATCCACCCGGCCCAGATTGCACTCGCCAACGAGGTCTTCAGCCCGTCCAAGGAAGAGGTCGACAAGGCGCGCCGCATCATCAAGGCGATGAAGGAGGCGACCGCGAAGGGTCAGGGAGCAGTCGCACTCGACGGCCGGCTGATCGACATTGCGTCGATCAAGCAGGCCGAGGTCATGATCAAGAAAGCCAGCCAGATCAAGGCGATAGGCAAATCCGCGGCGGGCAAACCGAAGGCCGGCAAGCGCCGCTCAAAAGCCAAGTAGATGGACAGGTTGCCGCGGCGACCGATATAACGGCGGATCGAAGGGGACGCGGCGCGTCGGCGAAGACGTCGGGGCTGCGCTCCGTGGTGACAGCGGAACGACATGCCGACATTTCTCGACTTTGAGAAGCCGATCGCCGAACTCGAAGGCAAAATCGAGGAGCTGCGCCATCTCAGCGATGACGGCGAGTTGAATATTGCCGACGAAGTATCGGACCTGCAGGAAAAGGTCGAACGGCTGCTCAAGCAGACCTACGCCAAGTTGACCTCTTGGCAAAAGGTTCAGGTCGCACGTCATCCCGACCGGCCGCATTTCCTCGACTATACGAAAATGCTGATCGAGGATTTCACACCGCTCGCCGGCGACCGCAGCTATGCCGAAGACGCGGCGATCATCGGCGGTCTCGGCCGGTTTCGCGGGCGGAACGTAGTCATCATGGGCAATGAAAAAGGCCACGATACGGAATCGCGCGTGCGCCACAATTTCGGCATGGCGCGGCCCGAGGGCTATCGCAAGGCCCAGCGGCTGATGCGGCTTGCCGATCGCTTTCGCCTGCCGATCATCACCCTGGTCGACACTTCGGGCGCCTATCCCGGCATCGGCGCGGAGGAGAGGGGACAGGCCGAAGCCATCGCCCGATCGATCGAATCGTGCCTGTCGATGCGCGTGCCTCTGATTAGCGCGGTCATCGGCGAAGGCGGATCGGGCGGAGCGATCGCACTCGCCACCGGCGATGCCGTGTTGATGCTGGAACACGCGATCTATTCGGTGATTTCTCCGGAGGGGTGCGCGTCCATCCTGTGGCGCAGCTCGGAGCAGGCGCAGGATGCCGCCGAGGCGCTGAAGCTGACGGCCCAGAATTTGTTCAAGCTGGCGGTCATCGACCGCATCGTCGAGGAGCCGCTCGGCGGGGCGCATCGTGACCCGGCCGAAACCATAACGCGCGTCGGAGATGCGCTCGACGGTGAACTTGTTAAGCTAGGGGCGGTGGACGGTGACGAGCTGCGGTCGCGCAGGCGTCAAAAATTCGTAGCCATGGGTCAGAAGGGGCTAGGGTGACCGCTATGGTGTTTAAGGTTACATCGCTGATGATGGTGATGATCGCGTTGGTGCTCAATGACTGCGGACAGAACGAAGGCATCGATGAGGCCGCGCCGCCGCCGGAACGCCCCGGCAAGGAGGAAATTTGCATTGCCGGTACGCTGACCAGCGAAGGCGTCGAATGTCCTGCCTTCCGCAGCGACAAGGGTGATCTTTACAGCCTGCTCGGCGACATCGAAGGCGTCGATACCGGCGATCCGATCTGCGTCTGCGGCGCGCTGGTCGAGCTTTCGACCTGTCAGCAAGGCCAGACCCTGGCGATCAATTATCTCGATATCGGCTGTCCGCAATAGTGCTCTAGGCGGCGATCTGCGGCGCGGCCGCCACG
The DNA here is from genome assembly GCA_024244705.1 of Alphaproteobacteria bacterium. NCBI lineage: Bacteria > Pseudomonadati > Pseudomonadota > Alphaproteobacteria > Alphaproteobacteria bacterium. Next base: position 37,745 of record JAAEOK010000073.1, on the reverse strand, counting down.
GCACGCGACGGCCGGGTGAGGACCACAACGTTTCCGGCCAGGATCAGGACCACTCCGGCCAGCGCCCACGGCGTCCATTGGTAATCTTCGAACAGGGTCGAAAGGCCGAGGGCGATGATCGGGAATATGACCGTCACGTAGGACGCCCGCGGCGCACCGATGCGGCCCAAAAGGGTCAGGTAAGACGCGAATCCGATGACCGTTGTGAAGACCGCGAGGAAGGCCAGCGAGCCGATATATGCGGGCGAGGGGTCGAAACGCCACGGCACGCCGACAGCGAAGGCGAACACGGTCAGGGCAATCGCTCCATAGGCCATGGCGATGCCGCTTGTCGCCACCACCGGCAGGCGGTGAGACTGCAGCCGCGTCGAAACCATGTTGCCGAGGGAAAACAGATAGGTCCCGGCGATCCCGTAGATGATCGCCAGGCCGTTCGCATCGTCGATACCGAGCGCCCGGATATCACGCCAGAAAACGACGACGATCCCGGTTATTCCGAGCATAGCCGCGATCACCACCCGGCCATCGGCGCGGTGGCCGAGCCATATGCGCGCGTTGATCAGGTTCATGATCACCGATGTCGAAAAGATGACGGCGATCAGCCCGGTGGTCAGACCGAAAGCGGCGGCTTCATAGAACAGGACATAGTTGCCCGAGAACATGGCCAGCCCGAGAATCGCGAGCAGGCCGTGTTCACGGAGTGAAAAGCGAAATTTTTCGCCGCGCAGCGCCGCCCACGTGATCATCAGTGTCGCCGCGACGGCGAACCGGTAGAGCACCGACAGGACCGGTGGCATAGTCTCGACCTGGAGGATGATCACGATCCAGGACGTGCCCCAAAACAGCACCACGATGAGGTAAAGAGCCAGGTTCATGACCGCCGCTCGATGCCGAGAAAAATCTATTTCTGCTTACAGCATTCCTCGGCGCGAGTCGCCCGTCGCGCATGCATGGCAGCTATACGTCAAGATGCCGGTGGGTCCGCATCAGCGTCATCGCGGCTTGCTGGCCGACAGGATGGCGTGGCCGGCCACCATCCAGTGGAGATCGGCTTCGACAAAGCCGGCTGCGGCGAGCAAATCAAAATGCTCGGCCACCGTCGACGGCTTGTCGCCCGGCTCGTCGTCGGGATAGAGGAAATAGTTCCAGTGCCGGTCGTCGAACGATCGAGCCGCACGGTCGTCGCCGTGGAGGGCTTGCGACCGGACGGCGACCTCGGCCGTCCAGCAAGCGGCCGACACCTCCATACCCGTCTCCGAGGCGGCCAGCATCAGGTCGGCGATGACGAAACGTCCGCCGGGCCGAAGTGCTTCGAATAAGTCTTTGAATAGATGTAATTTCCCCCTGCCGTCGAGGTGGTGGATGGCGAGCGAGGAATAGATTGCCGCGGGCCGATCGTCGAATCTTCGCCAATCGTCCGCCTTGAGGTCGAAGTGGCGGAATTCGATGCGGTCCCGATGGTCGATGCAGAGTGCGCGGGCGTGATCGATCATGGCCGGCGAGCCGTCGAAGGCGACAAGGCGGATGGCGGGCGCGCGTTCGAGCACGGCCTTGGCCAGCTCGCCGGCGCCGCAGCAGAGCTCGACAATCAGGCCGGTCGGGGCCGCCGCGGCAATGAGATGACAGACGATATTGTGCTGTCGTTCGCGCTCCGGCGTGAAAGCACGGCCGACCTCGATGAAGAGTTCCGAATCGGCCTCGGTCCAGGTGGCGTCGTCGGCCGGCGTATCGGCGGGATCGCCCACCTCGCCGCCCGCTAGACCTTACCGTGACAGTGCTTGTATTTCTTGCCCGAGCCGCACGGGCAGGGCGCGTTGCGTGGCACTTTGCCCCAGGTCGACGGGTCGTTGGGATCGACGATCGCCGAAGCGCGGCGACTCACCGGGCGCGTTGGCACCGGCCCGTCGGTGCCCGTGGCCTGCCGCGGCACCGCGGCCTCGTCTGCCGCCTGCAAGGCCGGATCGATGCGGGTCTCGTGGATTTCACGCGGTTCGCTCGGCTGCGGGATGGCCGCCACCGATTCTTCCGAGCGAATCTGCAGGTGGAACAGGAACCCGGTTACCGTCTCGCGCAAGCGGCCCAGCATGTCCTCGAACATGTTGAACGCTTCGCGCTTGTATTCGTTGAGCGGGTCGCGCTGACCGTAAGCGCGCAGACCGACGCCCTGCCGCAGATGGTCGAGGGATAGCAAGTGGTCCTTCCACAGTTGGTCGAGGATCTGCAACAGCAAGGATTTCTCCGCCACCCGTATCACGCTGGGGCCGTAATTGGCGGCTTTTTCGGCCATCTTGCGGTCGGCTTCGCGGCGGATCCGTTCTTCGATCTCCTGATCGGCGATGCCTTCCTCCTGCGCCCAGTCCTTGATCGGCAGGTCGAGCCCGGTCAGGCGCACGGTTTCCTCGTGCAGGGTGTCGATATCCCATTGCTCGGCATAGGCCTTCTCGGGGATGCACTTGGTCACCATCAACGAGACGACCTCGTGGCGCATGTCCTCGATGGTGCCGGAGATGTCCTCCGCCTGCATGACCTCCTTGCGCTGCTCATAGACGACTTTGCGTTGGTCGTTCATCACGTCGTCGAACTTGAGCAAGTTTTTGCGGATCTCGAAGTTGCGCGCCTCGACTTTTTGCTGGGCTTTTTCGAGCGCCTTGTTGATCCAGCTGTGGACGATCGCCTCGCCCTCTTTGAGGCCGAGCTTTTGCAGCATGCCGTCCATGCGATCGGAGCCGAAAATGCGCATCAAATCGTCTTCGAGCGAGAGGAAGAACCGCGACGCGCCGGGATCGCCCTGACGGCCGGAACGGCCGCGAAGCTGGTTGTCGATGCGCCGGCTCTCATGGCGCTCGGTGCCCATGACGAACAGCCCGCCGGCTTTCCTGACGACATCCTTGGCGGCTGCGATTTCGGCACGGATATCGGCTTCGATGCGGGTGCGCTCGGCCTCGTCGGTGACGCCGTCCAGTTCCTCGGCGAGGCGCATCTCGATATTGCCGCCGAGTTGAATGTCGGTGCCGCGCCCGGCCATGTTGGTGGCGATGGTCACCGCGCCCGGCTTTCCGGCCTGGGCGATGATTTGCGCCTCTTGCTCGTGGTAACGGGCGTTGAGGACGCTGTGCGGCACCTTTTCCTGTTTCAACTGATCGGCCAGAACCTCGGATTTCTCGATACTGACGGTGCCAACCAGAATCGGCTGTTGCCGCTCCCGGCATTCCTTGATCAGTTCGACGATCGAGCCATATTTCTCCTTCGCCGTGCGATAGACCTCGTCGTCCTGGTCGTCGCGGATGCAGGGCAGGTTGGTCGCGATTTCGACCACTTCGAGCTTGTAGATATCCTCGAACTCGGAGGCTTCCGTCATCGCCGTGCCGGTCATGCCGGCGAGCTTCGGATAGAGCCGGAAGTAATTCTGGAAGGTGATCGAGGCCAGCGTCTGGTTCTCGACCTGGATTTTCACGCCCTCCTTGGCCTCGAGCGCCTGATGCAGGCCTTCCGAATAGCGCCGCCCTTCCATCATGCGGCCGGTAAACTCATCGATGATGATGACCTTGTCGTCCTTGATGATGTAGTCGGTGTCGCGTTCGAACAATTTGTGGGCGCGGAGTGCCTGGTTGACATGGTGAACGAGCGACACGTTGACGATGTCGTAGAGGCTCTCGCCCTCCATCAAGCCCGCTTCCGCGAGCAACTGTTCCATATGCCCGGCGCCATCTTCGGTCAGGGTGACGGCGCGCGATTTTTCATCCTTTTCGAAGTCCTCCGGAGCCAATTTGGGGATCAGGACGTCGACCGACTTGTACATTGCCGAAGAATCCTCGGCGGGGCCCGAAATGATCAGCGGCGTGCGCGCCTCGTCGATCAGGATGCTGTCGACCTCGTCGACGATGGCGAAGTTGAATGGGCGCTGGACCATTTGGTCCAGGCTGAACTTCATATTGTCGCGCAGGTAGTCGAAGCCGAATTCGTTGTTGGTGCCGTAGGTCACGTCCGCGGCATAGGCCAGGCGCCGCTCGTCGTCGTCGAGGCCATGGACGATGCAGCCGACATTGAGGCCGAGGAAATTGTAGATACGCCCCATCCACTCCGAATCCCGGCGCGCCAGATAGTCGTTGACGGTGACGACATGGACGCCGCGGCCGGCGAGCGCATTGAGATAAACCGCCAGGGTCGCGACCAGGGTCTTGCCCTCGCCCGTCTTCATTTCGGCGATCATGCCGCGGTGAAGAACGATGCCGCCCATCAACTGAACATCGAAATGGCGTTCGCCGAGGACACGCTTGGCAGCCTCGCGCACGGTGGCAAAGGCGTCGACCAGGAGGTCATCCAGTTCTTCGCCTTGGCCGAGCCGCTCGCGCAGCCAATCGGTGCGGGCCCGCAATTGCTCGTCGGTCAGGTCTTGGACCTCCGGCTCGGTCGCGTTGATCGCTTCGACGTCGCCGAGCAACCCCTTGAGATAGCGTTCGTTCGCAGAGCCTAAAAATCGCCGAGCCAGATTACCTAACATATCGTCCAATCACTGGAGCAGACCGCCGAGTTGGGAACGCCTCGACCTCATCCGATTGCGGTTTTCCGCGGAGGTGAGTGACAGATAGGGGGCCCAAACCGTCCTGTCAACGACCAACCCACGGCGCCCTATCGACGCCTCATTTCGGCGTTCTCTTGTGCCGAAGTCCATGATGTGCATGATGCGGCCGGGAACCGGGCCTATCGTCGGCCGGGCGGCCGCAAGCGTACGCCGCCATACTGATTCGGGGGGTTGAACCCATGTTGTTTCGCCACATTCCTGTCGTCGGCCTGACCGCGTTATTGATGGCCGGGGCCACGGTCGCGTCCGCCCAGGACAGCGAAAATCCGGTCGTCGGCCGGGTCAATGGGCAAGAAATTCGCCAATCCGCGATCATTGCCGCCCATGGCAGCTTGCCGGCCGAATACCAGGCGATTCCATTGGAGCAATTGTACGGCATCCTGCTCGATCGCACGATCGATGACTCGTTGATCGCCGATCGTGCCGGCGATCTCAACTATGCCGATGACGAAGAGGTTCAGGCGCGGCTCGATCAGGCCAGGAGCCAGGTCTTTCGTGAGATCTACTTCACCCGCCTGGTCAACGAGAAGGTGACCGATGATGCTCTCGACGCGCGCTATCAGGAGGCGTTGGCGGATATCCCGGCGGTAGAGGAAATCCGCGCCCGCCATATCCTGGTCGAAAGCGAGGACGAAGCGGTGGCGATCATCGCCGACTTGGCAAAGGACGGCGCTGACTTCGAAAAGATAGCGGAAGACAAATCGATCGGTCCGAGCGCTGCCCAGGGCGGGGATCTCGGCTATTTCACCGCCGATGTCATGGTGCCCGAGTTTGCCGACGCCGCGTTCGCGCTGGAACCGGGCGCGGTCACGCCGGACCCGGTGAAGACGCAATTCGGCTGGCACGTCATCAAGGTCGAGGATCGGCGTGAAAAGGCGCCGCCCGGCTTCGAAGAGATGCGCGAGCAGTTGTTCAACGATTTATCGCAGATCGCGATCGCAGAGGGTATCGTCGATCTGCGTCGAGGCCAGGAAATAGAGCGCTTCGAGTTCGACGGTTCGCCGATCGAGGAAACGCCGACACAGGAATAAGCGCCCGGCCAAGACCGGGTGCGGGCAAGGAAGGGGATCCGTGGCCACACGTTCGCCGCTCGCACCGGAAGCGTTCCCAAATCTCCGGCCTCTTTCCGGCGTCCGCGCCAAAGGGATCGGATGCGGGATCCGATATAAGACACGCAAAGACCTGCTGTTGGTGGAACTGGCCCCAGGATCGACGGTGGCCGGGGTGTTCACGCGTTCGTTGACCGCCGCGGCGCCGGTGTTGTGGAGCCGCCAGGCCATGGCCAAGGGCCGCGTGCGGGCCGTCGTCGTCAATTCCGGCAACGCCAACGCCTTTACCGGCCGCCGTGGCGAGCAAGCGGTTCTGGACACGGTCTCGGCGACGGCAAGGCTCGTCGGCTGTCGGCGACACGAGGTGTTTGTCGCCTCGACCGGGGTTATCGGAGAGCCGCTACCGGTCGGGCGCATCGTCGCCGCATTGCCGAAATTGCGGCGACAGCTTTCGGGACGCGCTTGGCTGAACGCCGCCGAGACGATCATGACCACCGACACTTTCCCGAAGGGCGCAACGCGAACGGCCGTGATCGGCGGAGCGCGCGTGCGTTTGAACGGGATCGCCAAGGGCTCCGGCATGATCGCGCCGGATATGGCGACGATGTTGGCCTTCGTTTTCACCGACGCCAAGATCCCCCCAACCGTTTTGCAGCGCATGCTGACGCGCGCCAACGCGCGTTCGTTCAATTCGATCACGGTGGATGGCGACACCTCGACCAGCGACACGGTCCTGCTCTGCGCTTCCGGACAGGTACGTCATGCCCGCGTTTCGGCAGTGACCGATCCGCTGTTGGCGGATTTCCGAAGCCAGCTCGAGGATCTGCTGCAGGATCTCGCCAAACAGGTCGTGCGCGACGGCGAGGGCGCGCACAAGCTGGTTACCATCGACGTTGCCGGCGCCGCATCCGAGGGCGCGGCGCGGCGGATCGGCCTGGCGGTCGCCAACTCGCCCCTGGTCAAGACCGCCATCGCCGGCGAGGACCCCAATTGGGGGCGCATCGTCATGGCCGTCGGCAAGGCCGGCGAGCGCGCCGACCGCGACCTCTTGACCATCCGCATCGGCGGCATCGACGTCGCCCGCGACGGCGGCCGTGTGCCCGACTTCGACGAGGCGCCCGTCGCCGCCCATATGAAGGGCGAGGAGATCCATATCGAGATCGACGTCGGCATCGGTCGCGGACGGGCCCGGGTGTGGACCTGCGATCTGACTCACGGCTATATCTCGATCAATGCCGACTATCGATCCTGAGCTCTGTTCCGGCGACACGATCCTGACTTCGGCGCGGCTCTGCCTGCGGCGGCCGGTTGGCGGCGACGCGGAAACGATCGCCAGTCTTGCCGGCGACCCCGAGGTGTCCAGGTTCACCGCGCGCATTCCCCATCCCTACACGGTCGGCGATGCCGAGGCCTTTCTGGTGACCGCTGACGATGGCTGGAACGATGGTCGTGAACGCATTTTCCTGATCACACTGCGCGAACAGGGAACGGCGTTGGGCATGATCGGATTGATTCTCGGCGACGAGGCCGGGTGCGCGGAAATCGGGTTCTTTCTCAGCCGCGAATACTGGGGCCGCGGGTTTATCGTCGAGGCGGTTGGCGCCGTTCTTCGATATGGGTTCGAGAATTTGGCGCTCGACCGGATTCGCGCCAGTGTGGTGCCGGAGAATTCACGTTCCCTGCGCGCCCTGGAAAAGGCGGGCCTGGTCTTCGTCGGCCGCGAGATGGAGGAGGCGCCGGCCCGCGGTCGGTGCTGGGAGGTGATGGTCGGCGAGATCGCTCGCCCGGATTGCCGGCCATGACACTCCCCATCATCCTGGTCGCGGCGGTGGCGTTGATCGACAGCGACGGCCGCGTTCTCCTGCAAGAACGTCCGCCGGGCAAGACGATGGCGGGCCTATGGGAATTCCCCGGCGGCAAGGTCGCACCCGGAGAGACTCCCGAAGCCGCGCTGATCCGGGAACTCGACGAAGAGCTCGGCATCGATACGGTGGAGAGCTGCCTGGCCCCGTTCACGTTCGCGTCGCACGCCTACGACGATTTTCACCTCCTCATGCCGCTCTACGTGTGCCGGGTGTGGAAGGGCCGGGCGCAGTCACGCGAAGGCCAGCAATTGGCCTGGGTCCGTCCCAACCGCATCGCCGACTATCCGATGCCGCCCGCGGACCGGCCCCTGGTGGCGATGTTGCGCGATCTTCTGTGATGGGCAGCGCACCGCTTTGCCATTATAGTGCCGGCATGAAACTGGGGAGAAATCCGTGAACCCATCGGAAATTCAACGGGTCCAACACTACCTGCGGCAGAAGTTTCAGCTCGACAACTTGAAACTCACGCCACAGAAGGGCAAGGACGACTCCGTCGAGGTTTATCTTGGCGATGAATTCATCGGCGTTATCTACCGCGACGATGAGGACGAAGATCTATCCTACGACTTCCACATGAGCATCCTCGATATCGATCTCGCGTCCGAGATCTAACCGAACACCGGACCGGACTATGGCTTGCGCCGCGGCGTTTTGTCGCCGGCCGGCCGTTCGTCGGCTCCCAAGGCGTCGGCGAGGCGCGTCCGCGCCGAACCCGGCCGGAGCGGTTGTTGTTGGGACTCTATATCGGGCGCCCACCCGGTCAGGTAGATGACCTGGAACGTGGCGCGGATGCGTCCCGCCGCGTCGCCGAATTGGGTTGCGTAGATGGCGGCGGCCCGGGCCAGGACATCACGCCGGGTGAAACCCAGCGGCCGCTCCCGCACGGCGCTGGTTTCGCCCATGCCACGCAAGTCGCGCATTAGCGCCATGGCGTCGGCATAGGTCACCGTCACGGTATCGGTATCGACGACCGGCAAGGCGAACCCGGCCCGCTGCAGCAGCCCGCCGGCGTCGCGGACGTCGGCAAAAGGCGAAACCCTCGGCGCGGCCCCGCCGCTGACCTTGAGTTCCGCATCGAGCAGCGCGCTGCGCAACTCATGCAGGGTCTCGCCGCCGAGCAGGCTGGCCAGGAACAGGCCGTCGGGGCGCAGCATGCGGCGAATCTGGATCAGCGCCCCCGGCAGGTCGTTGACCCAATGCAGCGACAGGTTGCTGAGCACAAGATCGAGACTGTGATCGGCAAAGGGCATGAATTCTTCGTCGGCGGCGACACGCAGGCCGCTCGCGCGCTCCGCCATCTCAACCGCGAGGTCGGTTTGGATCAGGGTGTCGATGCCGCCGCGGCCGTGAAGGACGCCGCCGATCTGGCCGCTGTGGCAGCCGACGTCGAGGGCCAGCGGGAACCGCCGCTTGACGTCGACCAGGCGGTCGGCCAGCCGTTCGGCGATTTCGCGGATCAGGAAATCGTGGGATGCCAGGCAGGCTGCCGCCCGTCGACGATGACGGCGGACGACGGCACGGTCGAAGACTTGGGCCGCATCCTGCATGTTTTCTATATGGCATGAGCGCGACGGCATTGACAGAATCGCCGGAACGGATTGACATCGGAAGATGACCCGTTCTGTTTCGACCGGCGCAGTATCACGGTACCGGATGGGCCGTGTCCTCGATGTCCTGTTCCCGCCGAGGTGCCTGAAATGCGGCCTCAGCGTTGACCGGGCGGGGGCGTTGTGCGCCGGTTGCTGGTCCGAAATCAGGTTCATCGCGCCGCCTCTGTGCGCGGCCTGCGGGCTGCCGTTCGATCACGACCCGGGCCCCGACGCGCTGTGCGGGGTCTGTTCCGCGACGGTGCCGCCCTTCGACCGCGCGCGCGCCGTATTCATCTATGGCGAGGAAAGCCGCGATATCATCCTCGGTTTCAAACACGCCGACAGGACACAGGCGGCGCCCGCGTTCGCCGAATGGATGGCGCGATCGGGCGCGGCCTTGATCGCCGATGCCGATATCATCGCGCCGGTGCCCCTGCATCGCCGGCGTCTGTTCTCGCGCCGCTTCAACCAGGCTGCGCTGTTGGCCCGTTACCTCGCGCCGCGGGCGCCCGGCCTAGTGGTCCCCGACCTGCTGATTCGCCATCGCGCCACGCCGTCCCAGGTGCGCATGAATGCGAGCGCCCGGCGCCGCAACGTCAAGGGCGCATTTGCCATGCGGCCCGGCAACCAAATCGACGGAAAGCGCGTGCTGCTTGTCGACGACGTTTACACCACCGGGGCGACCGTGGCCGAATGCGCCCGCGTCCTGGTGCGCGCCGCCGCCAAGGCCGTCGATGTCCTCACCCTGGCGCGCGTGGTGCGCGCCGGCGAACCGTTCTGAGATGGAGTAGCAACATGACCCACAAATGGCATTTCCGGTGGCAGGACGGCGAGGCGAAGTTGCCGGGGCCGGACGGCGAACGGTTTACCGTCATGTTCGAACACGGCAGCCTGGCGTTGGAGGTCTACGCGCCGCGCGGCTCGGACCCGCAACAGCCCCATAGCCGCGATGAGCTTTATGTCGTGGTCCAAGGCAGCGGCACGTTTGTCGTCGGACAGGATCGCCTGGCGTTCGGTCCCGGCGATGCCCTGTTCGTGCCGGCGCACGAAACCCACAGGTTCGAGGATTTCTCCGAGGATCTCGCCGTGTGGGTCATGTTCTACGGGCCCGAGGGCGGCGAGGCGGCCAATCCCTAACCGCGCCGTTTTCATTCGCCCCGACGCGTCCTATATTCAGCGGGTGAGTGCCGCAGCGGTGCGCCGGAGAAATCAAGTTCGATGCCGAAAGTGACCATCTATACGGCCTTTATGTGCCCCTATTGCAGCCAAGCGAAGAAGTTGCTGAAGGGCAAGCTGGTCGAGTTCGATGAGATCGACGTCACGTTCAGCCCGGCGAAGCGGCAGGAAATGTTGGATTTGGCCGGCTCTCACACGGTGCCTCAGATCTTCGTCGATGGCGACCATATCGGCGACTGCAATTCGCTCCACGCCCTCGAGCACAACGGTGATTTGGACCGCATCCTGACGGGGATGCCATGAGCGACAGCTTCATCGCGGCCTGCGTGCAGAATACGGCGGGGCGGGAAATCGAGCCCAATCTCGAACTGACCTGCGCGCTGATCCGCGAGGCCCATGGCCGCGGCGCGGCGTTCGTGTGCTTGCCGGAAAACGTCACCGCGATCGAACTCGACGACGCCCGCAAGGTGGCGCGGGCGCTCGACGAGAAGGATCACATCGCGATGCCGGTCTATGGCGCCTTGGCGGCGGAGCTCGGGATCTGGCTCTTGATCGGATCGCTGACCTGCCGTGCCGGTGCCGACAAGGTCGCCAATCGTTCGATCCTGCTCGATGCGAGCGGCGACGTGGTGGCGCGCTACGACAAACTTCACCTGTTCGATGTCGACCTGCGCGGCGGCGAGGCCTATCGCGAATCGGATTCGGTGGCCCCCGGAGACCGCGCGGTGCTGGCGCCGACGCCGTGGGGGCTGCTCGGCATGACGGTGTGCTACGATCTTCGCTTTCCTCAGCTTTACCGGACCTTGGCGCAGGCTGGCGCGAGCTTCCTGTCCGTGCCCTCGGCGTTCACCCGCACCACCGGGCGCGCCCATTGGCATACGCTGCTTCAGGCGCGGGCGATCGAAACCGGATGTTTCGTCTTCGCGCCGGCCCAGACCGGGACCCACGAGGCCGGGCGCAAGACCTACGGCCATTCGCTGATCGTCGATCCGTGGGGCGAAATTCTCGCCGACGGCGGCGAAGACGTCGGGGTGGTCACCGCGACCATTGATCCGGCGCGGGTCGCCGAATGCCGCCGCATGGTGCCGTCGCTGTCGCACGACCGACCGTTTGCGGCGCCGGAATTGCCGGCTGTTGCCGGGCAAAAGCGCGGCTGAAGTTTTCTATTTTTCCTAGTCGCCGAACAAACTCTTCAGGCCCTCGGAAATTCCTTCGCCGACGTCCTCGACGGCGCCGCCGATGCCCTCGGCCGCGTCTTCGACAACCGTTTTGTCGCCATCGGCGGGGGCCCCTTCGGCGGCTTGCTGTTGCGCTTTTTCGAGGGCGACCAGACACGGATTTTGATCGCTGCCGCTAAGCTGCGAATCGCCGATCATGCTCACGATCGCCGGGATCGGCATAAAAACGGTGCCGGCGATCTTGGCGGCGCCGACCGCCATGGCGGCGGCATCGGGGCTCGCGGAAGGCTGCGCCAGCGTGCCGTGCACATTGAACGCGGTGGCCAGGCTGGTCAGGTTGACGCCCTTCGATTCGGTGTCGAAGGTGAGGTCGATTTCCTCGGTCTTGAGATCGATGGTGCCGCCGCCGAGGATGGTGAACGCGTCGGTGTCGACGATGAGGGCCTTGCTGGTCGCAAGGCCGTCGACGATGTCGAACTTGATGGCCAGGCAATTGAGTTTCATTTTGTCATCCTCGCCCATCATCGGCGACAGGATGTCGTCGAGACCGGCGGCCGCGATGCGGAACAGGCGGTCGTCGATGGTGCCCTGGCCGCGGACGATCTCGAGGCTGCCGTTGAGGCCGGAGGCGATCGCCCGCGGCGACGCCCCGGCGCCTTGGATCGCCGCTTTGCCGTCCAGTTTTCCGGTCACGTCCTGGCTCAGGTCCATGTCCTTCAACAAGCGGCCGAAATCGATGGCGCGGGCGTCGAGGCGCGCGTTGATCCGTGGCGGACCTTTGGAATCGTTGAGATCGAGGTTGATGTCGACGGTGCCGCCGGACAATCCGGTGACGAGCGGCGACAGGGTCAGTCGCCCGTTTGCCAACTTTATCGCCGCGCGTAGATTCTCGGCTCGGAGGCCCGACGCGAGAATCGCCGATCCGATGCGCAGTTCGAGGTCGGCGTCGACCGCATGGAGGCCGTCGAGCGGCAGGGGGTCCTCGGTAAAGACGAAGCGCCCGGCGGGGGCTTCGCCGGCGGCGTCTTTTGCCGGCGGAGCAAGGCTCGTCAGGTCGAGCGTTTCGACGGTCAGCGCGCCATTGATCGCGGGCCGGGATTCGCCCAAGACGAGAGCGATATCGCCGGAGATATGATTGGGGCCGAGACGGGCATCGATTTCAGAGAGGCCGATATCGGCGCCGCTCTTGACCAGTTTGGCCGACAGGTCGATCGGGCCAAGGGCGGGGGCATCGGCGCCCGCGATCGCCGCCAATTTCGCCAGGCTGTCGCCTTTCACGCTAATGCTCGCCTCTACGCCATCGCCCGATAACGGCTTGGCGGCGGATCCGGCGACCGCGAATTCGGCGCCCCCGATCATGCCCTTGAGATCGACCGCATAGGGACCCTCGTTGAGGGTCCGCAGCGCGCCGATCGTGCCCTCGGCGGAGAAGTCCGTCGCGTCATAGGTTCCGTCGACGGCGAGTTGCACCGGACTGCTCATGCTTTCGGCGGTGGCGGTCAATGATTTGAGGGCGAGGGATTGCGTGGTCCCGCTGCGGCCGTCCTTGAAGCTGACCGATCCGTCCTGAATTTCGACCCGGTCGAAGCTGGCGAGCTCGATCTCGTCGTCGCCGCTCGCTGCCTCGGCCTCGGTTGAATCGAACTCCCAGTTGCCACGCCCCTCGGCATCGGTTTCCAGCGATATTCGGGGCTCGACCAGGATCAGGCGCTCGACCCGAATTTCGCCGCCGAGCAAATCGGTCAGCGAAACCTTGAGATCGAATTCCTTGACCGTGACCATCTCCGCGTCGCCGGCCCATTCCGCGTTGGACAACGAGACGTCTTGAATGCGGATGGCCGGGGCCAAGGATATATCCAGCTCGATGGGTCCGGCGATGACGAGGTCGCGACCCGTCGCCTTTTTGGCCTCGGTGCGCACGATTTCGCGCAGATCATCGAAGTTGAGCGTCGAAAGGTAGGCAATGATGCCGCCGACGGCGACGATGACCACCGCCGCCAACCCGAGCAAGATCCATTTAAGTTTCACGACCGAATCCTTTCCGCTGCCAACACCCTACAGTAGCACATTCCGCCGTCGCCGTGGGCTCGTGCGGCCGCCGTCGGCGATCGGCCGGACCGATAGAAAAACGCCCCGCCGGTTATTGGCGGGGCGTTCTCGTTCACGGCCTTTCCCCGGTCAGTCGTTGGGCTGGGGGACGATCCGGATATAGGGCTTGGGCGACTTCCAGCCGTCGGGAAATTTCTCCCGCGCCTCGTCGTCCTTGACCGCGGGAACGATGATGACGTCATCGCCCTCCTGCCAATTGACCGGGGTCGCGACCTTGTGCTTGGCGGTCAGCTGGCACGAATCGAGCAGCCTCAGCACCTCGTCGAAGTTGCGGCCGGTGCTCATCGGATAGGTAATCGTCGCCTTGAGCTTCTTGTCGGGTCCGATGATGAATACCGATCGCACTGTCGCGTTGTCGACCGCGGTCCGCCCTTCGGAGGTGCCGCTGGCGTTGGGGTGGATCATGTCGAACAGCTTTGCGACTTCCAGGTTGGTATCGCCGATCAGGGGATAGTTGATCGTATGGCCCTGGGTCTCCTCGATGTCCTTGACCCATTTCTCGTGGTCGCCAACAGGGTCAATGCTGAGCCCGACAATTCTCGTGTTCCGTTTGTCGAACTCAGGTTTGAGACCGGCCATGTATCCGAGCTCGGTGGTGCACACCGGGGTGAAGTCCTTGGGGTGCGAGAACAAGATCCCCCAACTATCGCCGAGATAGTCGTGGAAACCGATCGTTCCTTCGGTGGTCTCGGCTTGAAAATCGGGCACATCATCGCCCAGGCGCAATGCCATCATATCCTCCCAAAAAATAAACAGGGTACGCCCTGATAATTGGCGCTCGCGCCATCGATTTCAACCGCCATGAGGCGTAGTTGGAGGACGCCGCGGCGGTGCGGTCATGGGGCGAGCGGCCACAGTTTATCGCCCTGTTCGGCGCGTCCGGCACAGAGTCGTTGAATTGCGGCGCGTTGCGGCGGGTCGATAATCCCCTGCTCGAAGGCGATAACATGAAGCGCCGGACCGAAGGCATCGAGCAATTCTCCCGGTCGCAGCAGGTGGTCGGGGTTGCGCGGCCGTCCGAACCGTTCGTTGCCGTGGGCAAACGTCTCGTAGAGGAGGACGCCGCCGGGCGCCAATGCTCCCGACAAGAGCGGGAACAGCGGCCGGTAGAGATAATTCGCGACGACGATACCATCGAAGGTCCGGCCGGCGAACGGCCAGGCACCGCTTTCGAGGTCAGCTTGTACGATTTCCAGGTATGGAAATTCCGTGAGGTCATCGAGGCGGGACACGTCGATGTCCGAAGCGACGACATGATACCCGCGTTCGAGAAAGTGGAGCGTATGCCGACCGCTGCCGCAGGCGACATCCAGTACCGTGCCGCCAGTTCGGATCAGGGCGCCGAACCGCACAATCCAAGGCGCAGGCAAACCTCTTCTATGGTGCCTTGTCATAACGCATTTCCTCTTGCCAGGCGACCGCCGGCGCCCAAAATATAGGTTTGCGGACGAATTGTGACCTCCACCGGTGCCATTGGGCTATCGATGATCAAGTACCAACTACAATGCCAGGAGTGCACCCACGCGTTCGAAGCGTGGTTTCGCAGCAGCGACAGTTTCGATGCGCTTGCGGCGGCCGGGGAGGTCGCTTGTGCGGCCTGTGGCGGCGCCAAGGTCGAAAAGGCAATCATGGCACCCCGTCTAGCCCACTCCGGATCCGAGAAATCGGCGCCGGCCGATGCCCACAAGACGGTCATGGTGGCGCGCAAGGCACGCGAAGCGATGCTGGAATTGCGCCGCAAGGTCGAATCCAATTGCGACTATGTCGGCGAGAAGTTTCCCGAGGAGGCGCGCCGCATTCACTACGGCGAGACCGAAGAGCGCGGCATCTACGGGGAAGCGGACAAGGAAGAACATGACGCGCTCCGCGACGAAGGCATCGAGGTCCAGCGCATACCCTGGGTCGACCGCACCGAACACTAAACTCTATCGTTCAATCGCCGCCGGCCGGCTTGGTGGCGAACGCCATGTAGTTGACGTCGAGATCGCGGCTCGTCGACCAAGCGTCGTTGATCGGGTTATAGATCACGCCGGTCAGTTCGTTGACGGCGACGTCGCCGGCGCGCAGCGCCTCCACCATTTCCGACGGACGGACAAATTCGCGCCAGTCGTGGGTACCTCGCGGCAGCCAGCCGAGGACGTACTCGGCGCCGACAATCGCCAGTGCGAACGCCTTGGCCGTCCGATTGATGGTCGCCGCGACCAGGCAGCCGCCGGGATCGAGAAGGTCGGCGCAGGCCGAGAGGAACAGCTCGACGTCGGCAACGTGCTCGACGACTTCCATCGTAAGGACGACGTCGAAGCGCGCGCCGCTGGCGGCGAGGTCTTCGGCGCTGCCATGACGATAGTCGATATCGAGCCGGCCTTGCTCGGCGTGAATACGGGCCACGGCAACATTTCGCTCGGCCGCGTCGATGCCGACGACCGAGGCGCCGAGCCGTCGCATCGGTTCGCACAGCAACCCGCCGCCACAACCGATATCGAGCAGCCGCAAACCGTGCAGCGGCGCCGGGTCGAGCGGATCTCGTCCGAAATGGTTGGCTACGCGATCGCGGATGAATTTGAGGCGAACCGGGTTCAACTTGTGCAGCGAACGGAGTGGCCCGGTGGGATCCCACCAATCCTCGGCCAATGCGGCAAAGCGCGCGACTTCGTCGTCGTCGATGGTGGAGCCGCGCGATATGCGCTTCGCCTTGGCCTTCGCCGCCGCCATGGGTGCCGTCCTCCGCCACAGCGCGCCCTATTGCGCCGCTGCCATGACTGACAGTATGAATACCCGCTGGTGATACGGCAATAACACCGGCCGGATCGGCGGGCCGGTCGCGGCCCATCTCAGACAACACCCCAATGAGGAGCGGGACGAAAGGTCGCCCATGGCGCGCATTGTGCAGAAGTTCGGCGGGACGTCGGTGGCGGATGTCGATCGCATCCGCGGTGTCGCGGAAAAGGTCAAGCGGGAGATCGACCTCGGCAACGAGGTCGCCGTCGTCGTATCGGCAATGGCCGGCGAAACCAATCGGCTGGCCCGCCTCACCGAGGCGGTGGCGCCGATGCACGACGCGCGCGAATACGATGTTGTCGTTTCGGCTGGCGAGCAGGTTACCTGCGGCCTCTTGGCCATGGCATTGCAGCAAATGGGGATCGACGCCCGCTCTTGGCTGGGCTGGCAGATTCCGGTGCGCACCGACGGCAGCCACGGCAAAGCCAGAATCGAGCACATCGACGCGCGGGAAATCGACCGCCGAATGATCGCCGGTCAGGTTCCTATTCTGCCCGGGTTCCAAGGCGTTGGCTCCGACAATCGCGTCACCACGCTGGGACGCGGCGGTTCCGACACCTCGGCGGTCGCCTTGGCGGCCACGCTTCAAGCCGACCGTTGCGACATCTACACCGATGTCGACGGCGTATATACGTGCGACCCGCGGATCGTCTCCAAGGCCAAGAAGCTACACAAGATCACCTACGAGGAAATGCTTGAGATGGCGTCGCTCGGGGCCAAGGTCCTGCAGACCCGCGCCGTAACCATGGGAATGAAGCATCAGGTCCGTTTGCAGGTGCGGTCGAGTTTCGACGATGTACCGGGGACGCTGGTCGTGGATGAGGGAGAAATCGTGGAAAAAGAAATCGTCAGTGGCATTGCCTACAACCGCGACGAGGCCAAGATAACGCTTGCAAATGTGGCGGACAAACCTGGGATTGCAGCGGCCATATTCGGCCCGCTCGCAGACTCCAACATCAACGTCGACATGATTGTTCAGAATGTGTCGGCCGATGGCTCGACGACGGATCTTACCTTCACGGTGTCGAAGTCCGACCTGGATCGAGCGGTGACGGTCTTGGCCGCCAACAGCGACGATATCGGCTATCGCGAAATCACGCCGGACCCGCATGTCGTCAAGGTGTCGGTCATCGGCGTCGGCATGCGATCCCATGCCGGCGTCGCACAACGTATGTTCAGCACCCTTGCGGAAAAGGGCATCAATATCCAGGTCATATCGACCTCGGAAATCAAAGTCAGTGTATTGATCGCGGAGGAATATGCCGAACTTGCGCTACGCGCCCTCCACACCGCCTACGGGCTCGACGCCGACTGACACGGCGCCGGCGGCGGCGCTGTCAACGTCGACCGCGCGGCCGCATTGAAGTGACCGCACAAATCACGACTTGGGCCGGCGCGCGCAGCTTGATGCGACGCCTGCGTGACGTCATGTCGGGCGGTGGCGACGCCCAGCAGCGCCTCGATCGGATCGTCCACCTGATCGCCGCCGAGATGGTGGCCGAGGTGTGCTCGATCTACATTCGCCGCAGCGGCAATGTCCTCGAATTGTTTGCCACCGAAGGCCTCAAGCAGGATGCCGTGCATAAGACACGCCTGGCCGTCGGCGAAGGACTGGTCGGCGACATTGCCCGCCATGCCCGGCCGCTCGCTCTCGCCGACGCCCAAATCCATCCGGCCTTCGCCTACCGGCCGGAGACGGGTGAGGAGATCTACCACTCCATGCTCGGCGTCCCGGTTATTCGCGGCGGTCGCGTCCTCGGCGTCGTGGTGGTCCAAAACCGCACCCTTCGCGCCTATAGCGACGAAGAAATAGAAACCATGGAAACGGTGGCCATGGTCCTCGCCGAACTCGTCGCCAGCGGCGGCCTGGAGCTGCCCGAGGAGACCGGTACGGTCAACGGCTTCGCCGCCAAACCGTTGCGCCTCCAAGGACTTCGTTTGAGCGATGGCCTGGCTATCGGTCATGCGCGGTTGTTGCTGCCGCATCTCGATGTCGATCGATTGTTCGCCAACGACATGGGGGTCGAACGCGAGCGGTTGAACCAGGCGCTGGCCGCGGTCCAGGAGCAGATCGATGGACTGGCCGCGCTGATCGAGACCGCGGGTCCGGAATCCCGGGATATTCTCGAAGCCTACGGCATGTTCGCGCGCGACACCGGGTGGCGCGAACGCATCCTCGAGGCTATCAATTCGGGCCTCACCGCCGAGGCCGCGGTGAGCAAGGTGCAGGAGGATATTCGCCGCCGCATGTCGGCGGTGTCCGATCATTATCTACGGGAGCGCATGCAGGATTTCGACGATCTCGCCAACCGGCTGCTCAAGCAACTGATCGGCGGCGAACCGATTGAAGCGGATTTCGACGCACCCGAGGACGCGATTCTGGTGG
This sequence comes from Alphaproteobacteria bacterium, assembly GCA_024244705.1. Taxonomy (NCBI): domain Bacteria; kingdom Pseudomonadati; phylum Pseudomonadota; class Alphaproteobacteria; species Alphaproteobacteria bacterium. The sequence continues at coordinate 19,033 of JAAEOK010000073.1, read as the reverse complement.
CGCGCTCATTGGGCCCGGCCGATTTGCTCGACTTTCCCCGGCAGCGCCTGAGAGCGGTGCTGCTCGAACAGGGCTCGCCAACGGCGCATGTCGCGATCGTGGCGCGGGCGCTCGAAATTCCGGTCGTCGGGGATTTGAAGGGGCTGCTCGGCGTGATTGAGCCCAACGACGAAGTCATCGTCGATGCCGATAATGGGCAGGTCTTCCTTCGCCCCGGTGGGGCGGTACGCGACACTTTCGCCCGCAGCATGGCGACGCGCCGGCGCCAGCAGGAAACCTATGCCCAAATGCGGGACCTGCCCGCCGAGACCAGAGACGGCGCCAGCCTGTCGCTTTCGCTCAATGCCGGGCTGCTGATCGATCTGCCGCAATTGACTGTCACCGGCGCCGATGGGATCGGCCTCTACCGAACGGAATTGCCGTTCATGGTGCGCTCGGACTTTCCCGACGTGGACGCGCAATGCGATCTTTATCGTCGGGTTCTGGATCAGGCCGACGGCAAGCCGGTCGTGTTCCGCACGCTCGATATCGGCGGTGACAAGCCGTTGCCCTATTTCGAGGGCGGGCCGAGTGAAAACCCGGCCCTCGGCTGGCGCGCCCTGCGCATTGGCCTCGATCAACCGGCGATGTTGCAACGGCAGATCCGCGCCCTGATCAGGGCCGGCGCCGGTCGCGTGATGCGAATCATGTTTCCGATGGTCGCAGAAGTGGCGGAATTCGAGACCGCGCGCGATATCGTCCGCGACGAATTGTCGATCGCCGAGAGCGCGGGCCAGCCGCTCCCCGAAACCGTCCAAATCGGCGTCATGCTCGAGGTTCCGGCGCTGGTCTGGCAAATGCCGGCATTGCTGGACCGGGTCGATTTCGTGTCCGTGGGAAGCAACGATTTGGTGCAGTTCGTTTTCGCCAGCGATCGGTCCGATCCGCGCATGGCGGACCGTTATGATGCGCTGTCCCCGGCGGTTCTGTCGTTGTTGAGACAAATTGCCCAACAATGCCGCGATCAAGACATTCCATTGTCGATTTGCGGCGAAATCGCCGGTCGACCGCTGGAGGCGATGGCCCTGATCGCGATCGGCTATCGCGCGTTGTCGATGCCCGCGTCGGCCATCGGGCCGGTCAAGGCGATGGTGCGGAGCCTGGACCTGGGACGAGTGGAATCCGAGGTCTTGGGCCTGTTGACCCGGCCCGACCACAGTGTGCGCCACGCTCTGCGCTCATTGGCCGTGGCGCACGGCGTACACATCTAGGCGTTGCCTGCAGCGGCGGTAGTTTGATAGTAATAATTGTGCGTGTAATCTTGAAAGACAGACCTGCGCCGTGCATCATTCGCTGCGGGGTCGTGTGGTCTGTCAGCCCGGGCGTGTTCCGGCGGAGTTCGATTTTTCGCCCGGAACTGTGATGCCGGGATTAGGTTACGTGGTAAGATTGTCGATCCCGGCGATTTGAACCGCCGTTGCGGGAACGGGAATAGGGTGATGTCGACGCCGAAGATCATACCGGTTTCGAGGGAGACGCCACAAACCGACCCGGAATCCCAAATCCATTCCGGCGGTGCCGGTGATTCGTCACAAATCTCACCAGCCGGCAAGGATCGGCCGGAACACCTTCGCGCCGTGGCCGAAGGCGATGCGCCGATGGACGCCGATGGATCCGAATCGCTTGGCGGCTTGTTCCGCCGCTCACGCGAAAAATTTGGCCTCTCGCTGGGCGATGTGGAGGCCGATCTTTGCATCCGAAAGGCCTATCTCGAGGCGATAGAGACCGAAAGTTTCGATCAGTTGCCCGGCACGACCTATGCCGTTGGCTTCGTCCGCGCCTATGCCGAACTCGTCGATCTCGATGCCGACGAAATGGTTCGTCGGTTCAAGGCAGAATCGTTGGCGGTGCCGCCACCTATCGTCGAGCCCAAGCGCAAAAAGGTCGGGAGCGCCCTTCCGCCGATCGAGCGCGTGACCACCATCGCCAAGCCACCACCTCCGCCGCCGAAGCCCAAGGCGCCGGTTCGGATCGCCCCCGCCGCGTCCAGGCAGGTCCGCGGGACGAGAGGCGGGTTCCCGATCGGCCGGGCGATCGCTGCGGGGTTCCTGATCGGTGTTGTCGGTGTTGTCGGCGTCGTCGTATATGCGATTTTTGCCGGCGGCCAGGGTGGGGTCGAATCGGCGAGTTCCGAGGTGCCGTCGGCGACCGCGTCGACATCGAATGGCGTTGAGCCGAATGCCGAATCGAATTCCCTCGAAGTCAAGGTCGACTTCCGCGACCCGTCGGCGGCCCAGTCGGGCACCGACGAAATCGCCCGGGTTATCAATCCGCCCATTGCCAGCGGTAATCTGTGGCCCCAAAGGTCGTCGGCGACGGGTACATCGGTTTCGATCGGTCTGGGCACGGGGGGCGACGGTGGTACCGGTGAAGCCCTATTCAAACCGCGCCCCAAGATCCTCCCCTACGAGGTAAGCGGACCGGCACCGGTCGTCACCGTCGATCCATCTCAAGCGACCGGGTCGGTGTCTGCGGATGGGAATGCCACCGCACCGCCGCCCCAACCCGTTCAGCCGGCACAGCTTGAACCAGCGCAGCCCGCGCCACCGGTTGCAGCAGCGAGCGCAGAACCGGCACCCAACGCAAATCAAGTCGCCGCTTTGCCCGTCGAGCCGCCGCCGGTCGAGCCGACCACGCCGGCCAACACCTATGGCGCGCCGTCATCGGATTCGCGGGTGACATTTACCGCCAAGGAAAAGACCCAAATCAGAATCCACAGCACGACCGGCGAAGTTCTGTTCGATGGCATCCTTTATCCCGGCGACACCTATCGGGTGCCGAACCGCACCGGCCTGCTGTTAGGGACCGACAGCGCCGGGTCGCTGAAGATCAGCGTCGATAATGTTTCCGTGCCCTCGATCGGGCCGCGTGGCGCGACCCGCGACAACGTTTTCCTCAATCCGATGCTTCTACGGGAAGGCCGCGCTGCGCCACGGTAATCGGACCCCTACGCCGTCGATGCATTGATCGGACGGCGCTTGGGCTGGCCTTCTAATTAGAGTATATAGCGGCGACGACGGGGTCACGCGACCAGGTGCGAGACCCTTGGCAACACTGGACGAATGAAAGAATGAGCCATGAGCTTACGACCCTATAGGGACATCGAAAGGCGCAAGAGCCGCCAAGTCCGCGTCGGCGATGTCTTGATCGGTGGTGACGCCCCGATCGCCGTCCAGTCGATGACCAACACGCTGACTACGGACGCCGAGGCCACGATTATGCAGATCCGGGCCTTGGAGGTTGCCGGCGCCGACATAGTGCGCGTTTCGTGCCCGGACGAAGGCTCGACCGAGGCGCTGGCCAAGATCGTCCCGGAGGTGACGGTCCCCATCGTGGCCGACATCCATTTCCACTACAAACGCGCCATCGAGGCGGCGGAGTCGGGCGCGGCCTGCCTGCGGATCAATCCCGGCAATATCGGCAGTCGCGAGCGCGTGCAGGAGGTCGTCAAGGCGGCCAAGGACCACAATTGTTCGATCCGTATCGGCGTCAATGCCGGAAGCCTTGAAAGGGAATTGCTGGAACGTTATGGCGAACCCTGCCCGGAGGCGATGATCGAAAGTGCGCTCAACCACATCCGGATTCTCGAGGACGAAGACTTCTTCGAGATGAAGGTGAGCTGCAAGGCTTCCGATGTATTCCTCGCCGTGGCGGCCTATATGGGACTCGCCGAGGCCTGCGACTATCCGCTTCATCTCGGCGTTACCGAAGCCGGTGGGCTGCGGACCGGCACCATCAAGTCATCGATCGGACTCGGCTCTCTGTTGTGGGCCGGTATCGGCGACACCATCCGGGTTTCACTGTCCGCCGATCCGGTCGAGGAGATCAAGGTCGGCTTCGATATACTGAAAAGCCTCAATTTGCGCCACCGTGGCGTCAACGTCATTTCGTGCCCGTCGTGCGCGCGTCAGAACTTCGACGTCATCGAAACCGTCAGGGTGCTCGAGGATCGGCTGGCCCATATCACCACGCCGCTGACGGTTTCGGTTATCGGCTGTGTCGTCAACGGGCCGGGCGAGGCCCGCGAAACGGATATCGGTTTCACCGGCGGGGGCAAAGGCACCCATCAAGTCTATATCGCCGGGCAACCTCACCACCGCCTGCAGAACGAAGACATCGTCGATCATCTTGTCAGGCTGGTCGAGGAGAAGGCGGCGGAGCTCGAAGCGGCCAAGGCCGAGCAAGGTGCGGCGGAAGAATCGGCGACGGTCGCCGCGGAATAATCTGTTCGGGGGAAAGTCTTGGCCCAGCTGCAGCCGGTCCGCGGCACACATGATTTGCTGCCGGACGACGCGCGGCGCCATGCACATGTCGTGCACACCGCGCGCCGGACCGCGGCGCTTTACGGGTTCCAGGAGATCTCCCTGCCCATTTTCGAGTTCACGGAGGTTTTCAAACGGACTCTCGGCGAGACTTCCGACATCGTGTCCAAGGAGATGTACACATTCGAGGATCGCGGCGGGGACCAACTGACATTGCGCCCGGAGGCGACCGCCGGCGTGGCGCGGGCGTTTATCTCCGGCGGGTTGCAACAGAGCCTGCCGCTCAAATTTTTCGTCAGCGGGCCGATGTTCCGCTATGAGCGTCCGCAGAAAGGGCGGTTGCGCCAATTTCATCAAATCGACGTCGAAATTCTCGGCGTCGACGAACCCCAGGCTGATATCGAAGTCATCGCGGTCGGCGCGCATATCCTGGATGAGCTGGAAATCAGGGATGCCACCATGCTCGAACTGAACACGCTCGGCGACGCGGAGAGCCGTGCCGTCTATCGCGACGCGTTGGTCGCCTTTCTCGAAGATCGCCGCGACCGGCTTTCCGAGGACAGCCGAGACCGGCTGACCCGAAACCCGCTGCGCATTTTGGATTCCAAAGACGCCGCCGACCGCGAAATCATCGCCGACGCACCGGTCTATACCGATTATCTCAATGACCGGTCGCGGGAGTTTTTCGACCGTGTCCGACAAGGGCTCGATGATCTAGGCATCGAATTTGAGATCAACCCGCGATTGGTGCGCGGTCTCGATTATTATTGCCATACCGCATTCGAGTTCACGACCGACCGCCTCGGCGCGCAAGGTGCGGTCATAGCCGGTGGCCGCTACGACGGCCTGATCGCACAGATGGGCGGACCGGACACGCCGGGCATCGGCTGGGCCGGCGGCATCGAGCGGTTGGCGATGCTCGCCCAGGACGCGCCGGCACCGCCACGCCCGGTCGCGTTCGTGCCGATCGGCGCCGAGGCCGAACGGCGTTCGGCGGTCTTGGCGTCGTCATTGCGACGCGCCGGAATTGCCGTCGATGTCGGTTATCGGGGGAACTTGTCGCGGCGGATGAAGCGCGCCAATCGGATCGGCGCGCGTTTCGCCGTCATCGTCGGCGATGACGAGTTGAACGAGGCCGGCGCGACGGTTCGCGATCTCGACAGCGGCGAACAAGACTCGGTTCCCTTCGATCGGCTCGTCGACTTCTTTACACAGCACGAGTAGCGCAAGGATGGCCGGCTCCGCTCTAGCGCCGGCCGATCTGTTTGTGGTCGGCGCCAATCACAGGTCGAGTTCAGTCGTCCTCCGCGACCGTTTGTTCGTCGAGGATTCGGCGGCGGCGGAATTCTTCGCCGCTCTACGGGCGGCCGGTATCGGACAGGCCATCGTGCTGTCGACTTGCGACCGGGTCGAAGTGCAGGGAGCCCATCCGGACCCCGAATCGGCCGGCCGCATTATCGTGGACGAATTTGCAAGGCGCAGCGGAATGGCGGTCGCCGATCTTTCCGATGCGTTCTACATCCACAGCGGCCAGCAGGCGATGCGTCAGATCATTGCGGTCACCGCATCACTCGATTCGATGATGATCGGCGAAAGCCAAGTGCTCGGCCAGGTTCGCGCCGGACATCGACTGGCGCGGGCGTCGAACATGACCGGTCCCGAGCTGGAGAGCGCTCTTCAGGCGGCATATGGGGCGGCAAAGCGGGTGCGTGCCGAGACCGCCATCGGGCAGCGGCCGGTTTCGATCGCGTCGTCGGCGGTCCAAGTGGCGCGAGACGTTCACGGCGATCTCGATCGTTGCTCGGCGCTGCTGTTGGGGGTTGGCGAAATGGGCGAGACCCTCGCGATGCGGCTGCGGGACGCCGGATTATCCCGGCTCGTTGTCGCCCATCCGACATCGTCACGGGCCGAGGCCGTCGCCCGGCGACTGGAATGCCATCACCACGCGTTTGAGAATTTCGCCGCCGCGCTGCCGTCCGCCGACATCATCATCACCTCATTGGGCGCCGGCAGCTCGCTGCTGACCTCCGAGATGATGGAAAGCGCGTTGCGCAAACGCCGCCGGCGACCCATGTTCCTGATCGACGCTGCAGTGCCGGCCGATGTCGAACCGGCGGTCAACCGGCTTGACGACCTTTTCTTGTATGACCTTGATGATCTCGAGAATGTCGCGCTGGCCGGGCGCGCGTACCGCGAGGCGGCCTCCCGTCAGGCGTGGGCGATCGTCGATGATGAGGTCCGGGCCTTCATCGGTCGGCAGCAGGCACGACAAATCGCGCCCGCGCTGGTGGCGTTGCGCCAGCATTTCGACGAGGTGCGAGCGGAGGTCTTATCGGCGGGCGAGGATGACGCGGAGGAAGCAACACGGCGGCTGATCAACAGGCTGCTGCACGACCCGTCGGAAGTGCTGCGCCAGCTCGCAGCCGATCCCGGTGGTAGCGCGGAGGCCGACCGCCTGGTCAGGCGCCTGTTTCGGTTGCAGGACCGGAGCTTTGGGTTTGGCGACGGAGACAAGGAGAATGAGGAGTGAGTTTCGAGGACAATCTGAACCGCGTCGTCGCGCGCTACGAAGAATTGACCGAACTCTTGAGCGCCGGGGGCAGCGATGATCCCGAGCGGTTCGCCCAGTTGTCGAAGGAATACGCCGATCTGACCCCGATCGTGAACAGCATCAGAGCGTTCCAGGCGGCGCATCGCGAGCTTACGGAAGCGCAGGAGATCATCGACGACGAGAATTCGGACCCCGAGGTAAAGGTATTGGCCGAGGAAGAATATCAGGAGCTTTCGGCGCAGCTCCCCGAGCTCGAGCACGAGGTCAAGACTCTGCTGTTGCCAAAGGATGAGGCCGACGCGCGTAACGCCATCCTCGAGGTTCGTGCCGGAACCGGCGGCGACGAAGCGGCGTTGTTTGCCGCTGAATTGTTTCGCATGTATCAGCGGTTCGCCGAGTCGCATGGCTGGAAATTCGAGATCATGGGCGTCAACGAAACCGGCATTGGCGGTTACAAGGAGGCGACCGCGTCGATTGTGGGCAAGGACGTCTTCGCCCGCCTCAAATACGAATCCGGCGTGCACCGAGTACAGCGCGTGCCGGAGACCGAATCGGGCGGGCGTATTCATACCTCTGCGGCGACCGTGGCCGTGCTTCCGGAGGCCGAGGATATCGACGTCCAGATCGAAGACAAGGATCTGCGAATCGATGTCTATCGCTCGAGCGGACCCGGCGGACAGTCGGTCAATACCACGGACAGCGCAGTTCGAATCACGCATGTCCCGACCGGCATCGTCGTTCAGCAGCAGGACGAGAAATCTCAACACAAGAACAAAGCCAAGGCGCTCAAGATCCTGAGGGCGCGGCTTTACGATCACGAGCGCCAGATCGCGGAGAGCGAGAGGGCCGCTCAACGCAAGGATATGGTTGGCAGCGGCGACCGATCCGAACGCATACGTACCTACAATTTCCCCCAGGGCCGGGTGACCGACCACCGCATCAATCTGACCCTCTACAAGCTCGATCGCATGATGGCGGGCGAGGTGCTCGACGAGGTCGCCGACGCCTTGACCGCGGAGGACCAGGCACAACGACTCGCGGGGGCGGACGCATGACGATAGCCGCGGTCACCGTGGATCGGGCGCTGCGCCGGGGAGCCGATCGGCTTGCCGCATTGGGCATCGACGATCCTCGCCGCGAGGCCCGGCTGCTGCTGTCGGCCGCTCTCGACACCGCGCCGGCGACATTACTGAGGCGGCCGCAACATCGGCTGGCGCCGGAGATCGCCCAGACTTTCGAATCGTTATTGGATCGTCGGGCCGGGCGGGAACCGATATCGCAAATAATGGGTCGGCGCGAGTTTTGGAGCCTTGAATTCGCGGTCACGCCGGAAATCCTCACGCCGCGCCCCGATTCCGAGACGGTGGTCGAAGCCGCGTTGGCGGCGATCGACGATCACGATATGCCGCTGCGCATCCTCGATCTCGGAACCGGTAGTGGCTGTCTCTTGCTGGCGCTCCTCAGCGAGTTGCCGAGATCCCGCGGCGTCGGCGTCGACATCAGTATGCCCGCCTGTCGGGTCGCCGCCGGTAACGCGTCCGCGCTTGGGATGAGCGACCGCGCGAAATTCGTCGCCGACGATTGGGGAAATAGCCTTGCCGGTCCGTTCGACCTCATCGTCGCCAATCCACCCTATATCCCATCCGCCGATATCGCCGGCTTGATGCCCGAGGTGAGAGATCACGAACCACGGGCAGCGCTAGATGGCGGCGACGACGGGCTCACCGCGTACCGGCGCTTGTTGCCCTTCGCAAGATCGCTTCTCAGCCCGGCCGGATCGTTTCTTGTCGAGATCGGCGCCGGGCAGGCAGACCGGGTCGACGGGCTCCTTCGGGCCGCCGACCTGGAGCCGGGCCCACGCTACCGTGACCTCGCCGGGATCGATCGCGTGCTATCCGCTGCCATTGGCACGTCGTATGCAGTGTGAAAAAAAGGTTGGCTTTTGGCCGGCTCGCGACTACGTTTCTAGGAAGGGTAAACGGCGCCATACGCACGGGCGCCACCCGGGTAATCCCGTCATCGGCCGTTGTGCAGAGATCGGGCTCATGGGTGAGCCTGTCCTGGAAGGGGACAGGCAGTAGCGTGCGTGGAACCAACAACGGAAATTTGTGCAGGATCCATGAGGCAAGGAACCAACAATAGACGTTCGCGCGGACGGACAGGCAGAAAGCAGCCATCCGGACGCTTCCAAACCTTCGACAGCAATGGACCCAATGGCCGGTTGCGCGGCAACGCCCATCAGCTCTATGAAAAATATCTCACACTGGGGCGGGACGCGGCGGGTTCGGGTGACCGCATTACGGCGGAGAACCTATTCCAGCACGCCGAGCACTATTTCCGCATCGTCAACGCAAATGGCGGTGATGGTACCCAACGACCGCGCATGAATGGTGACGGTGAGCAGCCCGAGATAGCGGCGGCCGCCGCCCAGAGTGGCGGCGACCATGTTCCGTCGGCGGAAGTCTCCGCCGGCGAGGAGCCCCGGGCCGATACCGCCGAACCGGTTGAGCCGGCCGCTGCCCAGCCGGCCGCCAAAGAGCCGGCCGCCAACGAGCCGCCGGCCGAGACCGAAGCCGCCGCGGCTCCGGCCAAGGGTAACGGCAAAGGAAATGGGCGCCAGCGCCGCCGCAAGGCAACGGAAGAAACCGACGCCGAACCCGCGGACGGCGATCAAACGCTGGTATCCTAGTAACCCCTAATTGATCGTGATGCCATCGCCGATGGCGACTCGTCCGTCCTCGACGACCCGGGCATAGATACCGCATTCAACATGGCGGAATCCGTCCATCAGACTCTTTGGAATATTGAGATCGCGTTCGGCCGTGTCCGGATTGACGTTGGTTGCCGCACAGCGTTCGATCGATTCGACGACTTCGAGGATTGCGGTGCCAATGGCTAGACGCCTTGCCGGCCAATTCGATTCGATCCACGGCGATGCCGAATCGATATAGAGGTTTGCGCGGAACCGCAGCGGATCGACCGGGTGCCGCACAACCCGTTCGATATCTTCGACCGAGGCCAGATTGACAAGCGACACGAAATTATCAGGCGTGTCCGTGAAACTGACTTCGGGTGCACTGACGATCTTCGGCGCGCCGTGCGTTTCGTCGCCAAAGTAGGCGGCAAGAAACTGTTCCACCAACTGCCGTCCCAAGGGTTCGGTAAGGTTGCCGCGAGCCACCTGTTTGCCGTCCCGGAGGATGGTCAGGGTGCCGGTGTTGTCATCGAATTCCGTACGCAGTCGGGCAAGCCGAGCATTTCGCATCAGCATCAAGAACCGATCCTTGGGCTGCCATCCCGGTGTGCCGTCGTCCAATCGCGTGCCGCCGTGCGCGATCGCGAACGCGCGGTCGTGGGGCAGTCCGGCACCGCATCGAAGCAAAACCAGATCGAGGTCTTGGGCGTCCAGGCCCTTAACCGGATAGCGACATATGCGTGCCACTGTGGTCATGTTGGGGCTCCTGCTCGATGCGATACCGACGCGGATCGGGTACGATAAAGACGGCGATCCGCCGATCGCTCCGGCGCCATCGTGGCGCCGCGATCATTAAGTGCATCGCGCGCGATTTTGCGACAAGTGAAAACCTTGAGTCGGCACTTTTCGGGGCCATATACAGAGTTGGAGATCATGGGTGCCCAATCGGGGCCCTGTTTTCGGCCCGCCTCTAGGAGGGGGCCAGGGAGAATAGAGCGATGAATTTCGAAAACTATACCGACCGTTCGCGCGGCTTCGTACAAGCGGCGCAAGGGCTTGCGCTTCGGCGTGGCCACCAGCAGTTCAAGCCGGAGCACGTCCTGTTGGCGCTCCTCGAGGACAAGGAAGGCCTGGCCGCCAACCTGATTCGGGTGGCCGGCGGCGATCCCGAGGCGGCCCGCCAGGGCGCGGAAGCAACGCTCGCCAAGATACCCAAGGTCGAAGGCGGCAGCGGACAGCTTCAACTGACGCCGGAGACCGCGCGGCTGTTCGAACAGGCCGAAGAATTGGCCGAGAAGGCGGGCGACGGTTACGTCACCGCCGAGCGAATTCTGCTCGCCCTGGCGCTTGCATCGGGAACGGCGCCGGCCGACATCCTTGAAAAGGCCGGGCTAACGCCGCAGAAGCTGAACGAGGCGATCAACGAGATTCGCAAGGGGCGAACCGCCGACAGCGCGACCGCGGAAGACAGCTACCAGGCATTGGAGAAGTATACGCGCGACCTGACCAAGGAGGCGCGCGAAGGCAATGTCGACCCGGTGATCGGCCGCGACGAGGAGATCCGCCGCACCATCCAGGTGCTGTCGCGGCGAACCAAGAACAACCCGGTTCTGATCGGCGAGCCCGGTGTCGGAAAGACCGCGATCGTCGAGGGCTTGGCGCAACGCATCGTCAATGGCGATGTGCCGGAAAGCCTGCGCGACAAACGGCTCCTGGTACTCGATCTCGGCGCCTTGATCGCCGGCGCCAAATTCCGCGGCGAGTTCGAGGAGCGCCTCAAGGCGGTGTTGCAGGAAGTGTCCGCGGCGGCGGGAGAGGTCATCCTGTTTATCGATGAGCTGCATACATTGGTCGGTGCCGGCGCCGCCGAAGGCGCCATGGACGCCTCCAACATGCTGAAGCCGGCGCTCGCCCGTGGCGAGCTGCATTGTGTCGGTGCCACCACGCTTGACGAATATCGCAAGCATATCGAGAAGGATGCCGCCCTGGCGCGGAGGTTCCAACCGGCGTTCGTCGCCGAACCGACCGTCGAGGACACGATCTCGATCCTGCGCGGGCTGAAGGAAAAGTACGAACTGCATCACGGCATCCGTATTACCGACGGCGCCATCGTCGCCGCCGCGACCCTATCCAACCGCTACATCACCGACCGCTTCCTGCCCGATAAGGCCATCGACCTGGTCGATGAGGCCGCCAGCCGGCTGCGCATGGAGGTGGATTCCAAGCCCGAGGACATCGATGAGCTCGACCGGCGCATCATTCAGCTCAAGATCGAGCAGGAAGCGCTCAAGAAGGAAAGCGATGCGGCATCCAAGGACAGGCTTGGCAGGCTCGGCGAGGAGCTCGACGAGCTGGAGCGGAAATCCGCCGATCTGACTGCGGTCTGGCAGGCCGAGAAAGAAAAGTTGGCCAGCGCGCAGAGGATCAAGGAGGAGCTCGACCAAGCCAGAAACGAACTGGAGATCGCCCAGCGAAACGGTGACCTGACCCGCGCCGGCGAACTCGCCTACAGCCTCATTCCCGGCCTGCAGAAGCGTCTGCAAACGGCGGAAGAGGCGCCGGAAGAGGGTGGCGCGATGCTCAATGAAGAGGTGACCGCCGATGGGATCGCCAGCATCGTCTCCCGGTGGACCGGCATTCCGGTCGATAAGATGCTGGAGGGCGAGCGCGAGAAGCTGTTGCGCATGGAAGACGACCTCCATCTGCGCGTGATCGGTCAGGACGAGGCGATCGTTGCGATTTCCAATGCGGTTCGTCGCGCGCGCGCCGGACTGCAGGACCCCGACCGGCCGATCGGGTCGTTCCTGTTCCTGGGGCCGACCGGCGTCGGCAAGACCGAGCTCAGCAAGGCGCTTGCCGCATTCCTGTTCGACGACGAGACCGCATTGCTGCGCGTCGATATGTCGGAATATATGGAAAAACATGCGGTGGCGCGCATGATCGGTGCGCCCCCCGGCTATGTCGGTTACGAGGAGGGCGGTTCGCTCACCGAAGCGGTGCGGCGGCGGCCCTACCAGGTCATCCTGTTCGACGAGATCGAAAAGGCTCACCCCGACGTCTTCAATGTGCTGCTCCAGGTGCTCGACGACGGGCGCCTCACCGACGGCCAAGGGCGCACGGTCGATTTCCGCAACACGCTCATCATCCTGACCTCCAATCTGGGCAGCGAAGCCCTGGCCAATCTCGGCGAGGGCGAGGATGTCGACTCGATGCGCGGGCAGGTGATGGAAGTGGTGCGTGCCGCGTTCCGGCCCGAATTTCTCAACCGCCTCGACGAAATTCTATTGTTCCGCCGGCTGACCCGGGAACAGATGAAGGATATCGTCGATATCCAATTGAGCCATCTGACGGCGCTCCTGGCGGATCGCAAGATCGACCTCGCCCTCGACGAACGGGCCTTGCAGTGGCTGGCCAACACCGGATACGACCCGGTCTATGGGGCGCGTCCGTTGAAGCGCGTAATCCAGCGGCACCTGCAAAATCCGCTCGCCGAGCAGATCCTGGCCGGCCGCATCAAGGACGGCGACACGGTGGAGGTTGCGACCGGAGACGGTGGCCTCGTCATCAACGGCGAGGCGGTCAGGGCCGAGGCCGCTTAACGGCCTTTCAACGGGAACGATCGATACCGCGCGTGCGGCCAATGTGGCTCTACATTGGTCCGCGTGCCTTCGGCCCGCGAAGCCGAAATCACGGCCGCGCCGACATGATGCTGGGCAGATAGGTCGCGATCCCAGGGAAGGCGACGAGCACGGCGACGGCCAGGACCATGATGAAAAAAAGCGGGATCGCGGCACGCGCGATGAAGCCCATGTCGTGCCCGGTCATGCCTTGCAAAACAAACAAGTTGAAGCCGATCGGCGGCGTGATCTGCGCCATCTCCACGACCACCATCAGGTAGATGCCGAACCAGATCATGTCGAAGCCGGATTGGCGCACCAGCGGTTCGATCACCGCCATGGTCAATACCACGGCCGAAATACCGTCGAGGAAGCAGCCGAGCACGATATAGAAAACCGTCAACGCCGCGATCAGCGCGATCGGGCTCAATTCGAGGGCGCCGATCCATAGGGCCAAGGCACGCGGCAAACCGGTGAACCCCATCGCCAGCGACAGGAACGACGAGCCGGCAAGGATGAAGGCGATCATCGCCGACGTTCGGGTCGCGCCGAGTAGCGACGCGAAGAACGAATCCCAGTTCAGTGATTTCTGTGCCGCCGATAGCACGAGGCCACCGATTACGCCAAGGACCGCCGCTTCCGTGGCCGTCGCGTAGCCCAAATAGATCGACCCCATCACCGCGAGAATCAGGGCGATCACCGGCCCCAGAAGTCCAAGCGCGCGTAGCTTCTCACCCCAATTATAGTGCCGCGCGTCGGCCTCTCCTTTCTGCTGCTTGACGATCGCCCAGATCGCGACATAGCCCATGAACATCAGTGCCAGCCCAATGCCCGGCAGGATGCCGGCAATGAACAGCTTGGCGATCGATTCGTTGACCGTGACGCCATAGATGATCAGCGTGATCGAGGGCGGTATCAGCAAGCCGAGCGTGCCGGCTCCAGCGAGCGTGCCGACGATCATGCGTTCGGGGTATTGCCGTTTTCGGAGTTCCGGTATCGACATCTTGCCGACCGTGGCGACGGTTGCCGCGGATGAGCCGGAGATGGCCGCGAAGATCGCCGAGCCGGCGATATTGACGTGCAGGAGCCCGCCCGGCAGGCGCTGCATCCAGGGCGTGAGACCACGAAACAGATTCTCCGATAGCTTGGTGCGGAACAGGATCTCACCCATCCAAATGAACAAGGGCAAGGCGGTCAGAGACCAAGACGAACTGGCGCCCCAGATCGTCGTCGCCATGGCGTCGCCGACCGGCCTCGAGGTAAACAGCAACATGCCGACCACGGCCACGCCGATCAGGCTGAGCGCAACCCAGATCCCCGTTCCGAGGAAGAAGAACAGGATCGCCATGAATATCAGTGTCAGATAAAGCTCGTTCATGGCTCTGGCGGCGCTTCGATCTCGCTGTCGGCAGCCGCCGGTTCGGTAGCGAAAACGAATCGGATCAGATGGTGGGCGATGCAGATTGCCAGGATGGCGGCGCCGAAGGCGGTCACCGCCTGCGGTATCCACAACAGGGTAGCGTCGGCGCCTTCGCTGCGGTCACCGAGCTTCCAGGACACATGGGCCATCTTGACGATGTAATAGGCGAAATAGCCGGCGATGATCGTGGCCGCCGCGAGGCACCATAATTGCAGGGCCCAACGTCGCCGGCCGTGCAGCGCGCCGAGCAGTATGGCGACGCGAATGTGGCCGTTTTCGCGGAAGGTATAGGCGAAGGCGAGAAAGCTCGCCGCTGCCATGGTATAGCCGGAATACTCCGTAATTCCGGGAATGAACACGCTGAACAGACGACTGACGATGCTCGTCGTGACAAGCCCGGCGAGCAGGACCAAGAGGCCGGCCGAGACATATCCGCACCACCCGTAGAGCCGGTCGAGAAACCGGTCGAGGGTGTGAAGCACGGTCATTGATAAGAACCCTGATCAAGTTGGCTGCGGCAGTCCCCGGACCGCCGCAGCCACAGCTGTAAGCTTACATCTGATTGTAGGATTCGACGACCGCCGCACCGGCATCGCCGGCGCGCTCGAGCCATTCCTTGGTCATGGTCTCGCCGATCGCCATGAAGTCGGCCCGCAGCTGTTCGCCCGGCCCCTCGACCACCATGCCGTTGGCCGCCAATTGTTCGGCGTACCAACCGGCCAATTCCTCGGCTTTCTGCCAACCGGCGATCTCGGCCATTGCGGCGGCGCCGAGAACGACGCCCTGGGTCGGCGCGTCGAGCGTGTTCCACGACTCGAGATTGACCACTACCATGTTCTTCGGCAGCCAAGCCTGGACGTCGTACCAGTACTTGACGTGTTCCCAGATCTTGCGGTCGTAGCCGGTCGATCCGGACGAGATCATGCTGTCGGCAACGCCGGTGGCAAAGGCCTGGGTCAGTTCGGCGGCCTCGATCTTCGTCGGCACGGCTCCCATCAACTCGGCCAATCGGGAGGTCGCCGCATTGTAGGCGCGGAATTTGACGTCCTTCATATCGGCGGTGCTGGTGACCGGGGTCTTCATGTAGAGGCCCTGGGGCGGCCACGGCACCGCATAAAGAAGTTTCAAGCCCTTCTCTTCGAGCACCGCCACCATCGCCGGCTTCGATGCCTGATAGAGCTTGAATGCGCCGTCGAAGCTGGTGGCGAGAAACGGAAGGGCGTCGATTTCAAAGATCGGGTCCTCGTTGCCGAGAGCGGAAATCAAGCGCTCGCCAATCGGTGCCTGTCCGGTACGAACGGCGCGGAATATCTCGCCGCCCTTGAACAACGAACCGGATGGGTGCGTTACGATCTCGAGTTCACCGCCGGTCGCCTCTGTGACCGCCGCCGCGAAATTGGTCGCATTCTGCGAGTGGTAGTTGGTTGCCGAATAGGCCAGCGGCATGTCCCATTTCTCCGCCGCCATTGCTGCAGTGCCTGCATAAATGATGCCGAGCGCTGCGATCCCGGACATGATTCGTGCCGTCGTATAGTTCATGATTGCACTCCCTGGAGTTCGATTCTTGGTAGATGGCTTGGCGCTATGCTAGGCGTTCCGCGCCCCGCAGCCAAGAAGTTCGTGGCCGCCGGCGTGGTCGACGATCGCCTGATTGATGTCGAAGACCGGCAAGCCCGTGGCGGCGGCGACCGCGTCGCGGTAGGGCGACAGATTCGTGCATTCGAACAGGATCGCACGGAGTCCGTTATACCGAGCCACCAGGCGTTGCGCGGCGGCAACGGTATCGGCGGCGGCGCGCTCGACGTCCAATTGGTCCCGGTCCTCGTCGATCACGGTATAGAGTTCGGCGCCGCTCTCGATCCCCTCGACGACGTCGCCGGAATCGAAATAGGGGCCGAAATGGCGCGGCGAAAGGCGGCGCGAATCGAAGGTGAGAATTCCTACCGGCCCCGCGCCGCAGCGGGCCCGGATGGTTGGCAGAAGCAGCAGCGACGAGGTTAGCACGGGGACCGCGACGCGCGCTTGCAGCCGGTCCTGAAGCGGGGCCAGGAAACCGCAACTGGTGGCGATCAGATCGGCGCCCTCGGCGGCGAGGTCGAGCGCCGCGCCGGTCACGGCGCCGACCAGGCTCTCGGCTATGTCTTGCGCGGTTGCGACCGACGCAACCGTAGCTTTTGGCACCGTGCGATACCGGGTCGCGAACGGGAACGTCGCCGGATTGCCGATGTCGCCGACCGGTCGCGGAAAGCGCGTGTCGAGCATGACGACCCCAAGGGTAAAGTCGCTGACACACGGATTCACGATCAGGCTCCACCCGCCATCGATCGATCCGACTCAGGTTGGGTTACGGCCGATGCGGCGGCGCGACGCTGGCCGGCGCCCGCATTCAGGTCCGAAAGGCTGCTATTGGTGGGCGTTCTGAGCGACTCGTGTGACGCCGGCAACGCTAGCATAGGTCCGTTCGATTTCCGCCTTCGCGGTCCGAAACGCCTCGAGTTCGTTGCCCTTGAGTTTCTCTCCGGCCGGCAGCTTCACGCTCAGCGGGTTGACCTGACGGCCCTTGACATGAACCTCGTAGTGCAGGTGTGGGCCGGTCGACCGCCCGGTCGAACCGACATAGCCGACGACCTGGCCCTGCTTGACGCGTTTCCCGGGCTTGATGCCCTTTTGGATGCGGTGGAGATGGGCGTAGGCCGTCTTGTAGTCGCCGCTGTGGCGGATGCGGACATACTTGCCGTAGCCGCCGTTGCGTCCCGCTTTCTCGATCTTGCCGTCGCCGGCGGCGTAGATCGGTGTGCCACGCGCGGCCGCGAAATCCAGGCCCTTGTGCATCTTGTTGTAGCCGAGGATCGGGTGCCGGCGCTTGCCGAAACCGGACGAAATGCGCGCGCCGTCGATCGGTGTCCGTAGCAGGGCGCGCCGAACGCTGTGCCCGTTGTCGTGGAAGAAATCGGTGATCCCGCTCTTCGGTGTGAACCGGAATAACCGCTTTTCCTTGCCGCTCAACACGAGCTCCGCGTAGACCACCTTGCCCGGGTGCACGACTTCGCCGGTGTCATCCTTGATCCGCTCGTAAAGGACTTCGAACGAATCGCCCTGTCGGATCTCGCGCTGGAAGTCGACGTCGTAGCTGAACGCGCGAATCATCTCGACCAGGACGGCCGGCGGCATGCCCGCGGCCGCGCCGGTCTCGAACAGGCTGCTGGTGATCACGCCGCCGCCGATTCGCGGTTCCTGCGTCAGCGCACGACGAACTTCCTTGGCGCCGAAGCTGCCATCGTCGTCGCGCGCGACGACGATCTGCCGATCGTAACTGCGATCGATGCTGAGGCCCTGATACCCGGCCGGATCATCGACCAGCGGATCGAATTTCAAGGCGATCTCTTGGCCCGGCCAAATGCGCCGCGGGTCGTAAACCCGCTTCAGCGCACTCACCGTCTGCAACGCGTCTTCGCGTGCGACGCCGGCACCGGTCAACAACGTGCTCAAGGTGTCGCCTTTGCCGACACGAATGATTTGCCGGCTGCGCTCGCGCATCAGGTTTTCTTCAAGGCGCCAATCGGCGACACCGACCAGGCGAACCAAGCTATCCGCATCGCGCAGGGAATCCAGGTCGGCCGTGCCCCACATCTGTGGCGCGATCCGTGTCGGCGCCGGAGCCGGGACCGCCGCGGTCACGAACAACGGTGCCGGCGGATCGGTCATGTCCTTGGTCGGCAGGCTCGCGTTCGCCGATTTGAACGATTTGAATGTTTTGGCTTCGTTGTAACCGAGGAGGCCGGCAACGCTCGCCGTCGCCAGGGCCAGCAGAGGAAGCATCATGGCGGCGCGCAAGGCCGCGACGCGTCCGCGTGGCAATGCCGGTTTCGGCACCTTGCTTTCATAGCGCTCGGCTACCGGTGACACACTTTCGCCCGTTGCGTCGTGGGTCCGCTGATCATTGTCAAATTGCCCGCTACTCGCGAGTCTGTCAATCTTAATTTGTTTATTTTCCAAGGGCTTCCACGTTTATTTTGATGTTTAGCTCAAGTCATTTCGTGGCGCGCAAAAGTAGCTGCAGCGTGGATATCCGATTTCCGCGCGAATGTACCATTCAAGAGGCCTTGATCGGTCCCCCAGAAAGTCTCGCTGCGCCGCCTCCCTGCGGGCGCTCGCGATAGCCCTAACATTCCTCAAATCACTTATAGCTGTCAACGGCTTAACGCAGAGTTAGCGAAAAGTTACAGAGATTTGATAAAGGGTTTGACAGGTTGGGGTCCGGCCAGTATAAACCCGGCCCTGCAGCACGGCTCGGGAGCCCGCTCCCGTGCCGTGTTTTTTGGTCTGGCGTTTGTTTTTTTGGCGCTTGGCTAATGTTTATTGTTGTTTGAGATTGTGAATCTGGAAGGGATGCGCGGGCGGCGGTGCTGTTTTGTTTGGCACTGACCGTTCGTGATGCATTCCATGCGT